>JBBIJG010000281.1:0-4539 GCA_037446095.1 Caldilineae bacterium | reverse complement strand
GGCGGATTTGCAATCCGCCGCCGGCCCGCTGGATTACAAATCCAGCGGGAGCAATTCGTGATCTACTGATCCTCTCCTTCGGCCGCCTGACTTTACACTGCCAGGCTCTCTGCAGGTTCAGCCTCAACACCCTGCTCCACTGGTAGATGCCATTCTTCTGCCACCTCTCCACCGAAACGCTGCTCGATGAGACGCAGAGTCTCCAGAGCCATGGCCACGCGTTCCCGCAATTCCTCGTCTTGGGCGCTCATGGGCTGGCTCTCCGGCCACACCCTGTTGATCTCCTTCTCAAGTTCACCACTCAGGCCCTGACTCAACAGGGGGCCGAATTCCCGCCTGACCTCATTGCGTCCTGAGTCCACAGCCTCCAGGACGCTGGAGGCCAAGTCCACCAGAGGTGCCAATCCTTCTTCCTCATCGGCGGATGGAGGGGCCATGAAGGGTCTGGGACCGGGGCGACGGCGCGGAAACAGAGTCCACCCGCCCAGCCTGGCTCTGCTGAAGAGGACGCCCATAACAGGTGATCCCTCGTAGGCCGACAACCGTTCTTTGGCCCTTGAGGCATTTTCCAGGGTCGTATAGCCGTCCCTCACCACCAGCAGAGTGCCCTCGACCAGGCCCGAGAGGATCGCTGTATCGGGGGCCAGAAGCACCGGCGCGCTGTCGAAGATGACGATGTCCGCCTGTTCCCTAAGGGCCTCGGTCAACTCGACCAGACGAGGCGAGGTTAAAGCTAGAGCCAGGTCCAACGGTGGCCTGCCAGCCGCCAGAAGGCTCAAGTTGGGAATGCCCGTCTCCTGAAGGGCCTTCGGCAGCGAAGGTTCGTGGCCGAGCAACAGTTCACACAGCCCATACTCATTGGGCAGGCCGAAAACCTCATGGAGGTCAGGGGTGCGCAAGTCAGCATCCACGACAATGACCCGCTGTCCGCCAGAGGCGATCACCATTCCCAGACTGGCCACGATGCTCGTCCTGCCCTCCCGGGGGCCAGGGCTGGTGACCAGCAGGGTTGATATCGGGCTGGCCACGATGGCAGTCGTTCTACTTTCCCCGCGGCCAGGGCTGACGGGCAAGAAAGTGGATACAGATCGGCGAGCCAGGGTGAGGGAGATGTCGGCCCTTAAGAGGCGAAGGGCCTCGGCCTCGGGTGAGTCCAGGGGGATATCGGTGCTGATGCGTCCATCCTTTTGCGGCAACCGGGGCATGAGGCCCACCACGGGCAGCTCGAGAAGGGCACGGCCTTTGTATGATTCCCAACGTACCGTGTCGTCCAGGTATTCGATGACAAAAGCCGCTCCCAAAGACAGAGCCAGTCCGGCTGCTCCCGCTACCAGCAGGATCAGCCTGGATTTGCTGGAGACAGGAAAGGTGGGCTCAACGGCCGGCTCAACAACAGTTAGAATATTGACCGAGCTGTCAATGAGCGATTGCAGCAGCGAAGCGTATGTAGACCTATAGCTGGTTGCCACCCCCTGTAGACCGGAGAGTCTTTGTTGGGCCTCTGCAATCTCAGCCGCCGAAGTCAGATTGGCCAGGGCATTCTCCAGTTCTCTGATTTCCCCTTCTACCTTGGTGATCTTGACTTCCAGGTCAGCCAACTGGGCCCGGACAAAGGCCTGCTGCCGTCGGCTCTCTTCTACCGAACCTGGGCTCTGTCGGATCAATTCGTCGGCCAAAGCGTTGGCGATCAGGGCGGCGGCCTGGGGGTTGGTATCGGTCACCGTGATCTCCAACAGTTGGGCTTCGGGGCTGATCCAGGCCGTTATCTGCTTGGCCAGCTCCTCCGGCGTTCTCTCTAGATTCAGCCTCTGGATGACAGCCTGGGTGATGGGCCGTCGTTTGACCAGCACGGTGTAGGCCTGGGCCAGGGTGGCGCTGGTCCTCATCAAGCTTTCGCTAGGGCTGGCTTGCTGCAAGGTAGTGCCCACCATCAAGGTGACCTTGGCCTGATATAGGGCCGGTTGTTTGGACAGAAAGTGATAGCTGATGCTCGTGGGGATGATTACCCCCACGATGAGCAGCCACCACCAGCGCTTGATGACGCTAAAATACCGACGTAGTTCCATTTTTCCTCCCCCCTCTTCTCCATCGTTGAGGCAAAACTTCGCTAGCTCTTTATCCAGCTCAGATGCTGGAATCCGATACTGAGGGCTGACCTCAACGCAGCCAGACCGCTCACGCTCTTGAGAAAAGTCAAAGCCGGGCCGGGCCGCATGGCCCACTCTTTGAAAGCCCGCCGGGCTGCTCGTTCTAACTGCTCGGCTGAGAGGCCGGGATAGTCCAACACGGTGGAACAGTCCATGTCCACCTCTTCCCACCGCGTGCCGGGCCGGAACCAACCGTTCTCCAGAACCTCAAAGAAGAAGGGAGTGCCCGGATAAGGAGCGGCAATGTGAAAGAGGGCCAGGTCCAGAGGAAGCCTCTTGGAAAAATCAATCGTCTGCTGGATGGTCTCTTCCGTCTCGCCGGGCAGGCCGATGATGAAGTAACCAAAGTTCTTGATGCCGGCCGCCCTGCTCCAACGCAAGGCCCGCTCGACCTTCTCCAAAGAGATTCCCTTGTGAGCACGCCTCAGGATTTCCTCACTGCCAGACTCGATCCCCCAGGCGATCATCCAGCAGCCCGCTTTCCCCATCAGCCGCAGCATTTCCTCATCCACAAAATCCACGCGGCTGTTGCACATCCAGCGGATTTTCAGCCCCTCCTTGAGGATCAGGCTGCAGAGGCCCATCACTTGTTGTCGGTCCACGGTGAAGAGATCGGCATACATGTGGATATTGTGAATTCCCAGGCCCTTGAGCAGCCACAGTTCCTCCATGATGTTTTCAGGTGAACGCACCCGCACGGAGTACTGATAGTTGACGTGTTTGATGCAAAAGCGGCAGCCCCCCGGACATCCCCGGCTGGTCACCACAAAAGTGTAAGGCCCCTTGAGCATGGGGGTGCGATATTTGTCCAGGGGTAGCAAGTGATGCAGCGGCAGCGGCAGATCGTCCAGGTTGGGGATAAAGGGCCGGTCGGCGTTGACCACGATTTGCCCATCCCGTCGCCAAGCTAACCCCTGCACGTGGCTCAGGTCCACTGATCCTTCTCCCTCAGCTTCTTCTAGAGTGTCTACCAACTCTCGCAGAGTCAACTCTGGCTCACCCCGCAGAACAAAGTCCAAACTGGGAAAAGGCTCCATACTCTCCCGCGTCATAGGGGTGACGTGGGTGCCGAAGGCGATGGTCCTGGCCCCCAGGGACTTGGCCAGGAAAACACCGTACATATCGTTGGTCAATGTGGGTGCCGTAACCTGAGTTACGTAGTAGCGCGGCTGCGCATCGCGGAGCCGTCGTTGGAACTCCTCCCACCCCATCCGCTCGGCGATGGCGTCAACGACTCCCACCGAATAGTCGGGGTGCAGCATGGCAGCCAACTGGGCTAGCGACACCTGGGGCCAGATCATGTTCTCACGGGAGCGACGCCCAACGCGGTGCTGACAGCGGATCCAGATGCCGCCGTCGGGGGCCGGAGGGTTGACCAGGAGCACATCCACGGCGCCCTTAGGCCGCTCCCTCTCCGAGACCCTGCGTATGGCAGCACTTATGTCGGGAAAGTGAGCTTCAGGCAATCTCGGCAGATCACTTTTTTGCTCGCGGCGGATTTGTAATCCGTCGCTTGGCCGCTGGATTTGCAATCCAGCGGGAGCGATCTGCGATCCACTGATTTTGGGAAGCCGTCGGCTACCCCCATTCTCTTGCTGATCCATTCTCGCTCAGGCTCCTTCCAGGTCCCATCGAGCTTTGACCTCCCGCTCACTCAGGTCTTCCAAGACCCGCATCACCAGCCAGGAGATCATCAATTGCAGCCCCACCAGGACCAGCAGAGCGCTTCCGACCAGATAGAGCCAGAGGCGGGTGACATCCCATCCCCTCAGCGCCAATGAGAAGCTGACCCCACCCACAAGCCCTCCAATGAGAGCCGTCAGCAGGCCCATCCAACCGAAGTGGTGGTCCAGCGACGGATTAAAGATCGGCTTCCCGAACAGGCCCTGCCGCACAGGCCGCTTGTGGAACAGGGAGACCAGGTAATTGAACATCGCTCCCAGGGAGAAGAGACTGACCCCCGAGACCCCTGTCACCAGGGCCGCATAGACGCTGAACACCCCCCAGCGGCCCAGGGTCTTTACCCCCTGGAGGCGCAGCGCTATCAGGCCCAGGCCGACGGCCACAGCCAGGGCGACAGCGGCCACCCCCATCATCCCCAGGACCCGCACCGGGTTGTAGCTCATGGCCGTCCAGACGATGGAGTTGGCGAAGCGCATCCCGTCCCGGACAACGCTGAGCTTGGAGCGACCCACGCGTTCGCTGTAGGTGATGGGCACTTCGACCATTCTGATGTTCTCGTGGAGGGCACGGGTGCTCATCACCGGGGTGAAATTGAGGCCATCGGGCAGCGGATACAACTCGTTCAGCACTTCCTGACGGAACACCCTCATGCCGCTGGCGCTGTCGCTGATGCGGTGGTTGCCCAGCAGGCTGACCAGGGAGGCAAAGA
>JBBIJG010000280.1:3249-4570 GCA_037446095.1 Caldilineae bacterium | reverse complement strand
CAAAGGCGAGGGGTCAGCGTCATTGAGATCTACCCCTATGCCAGCCGGGTGCGCCTCTTCGGCCCCCTGCCCAGGAAGACGACTGCGGCCGGGCGACGGGCTCTGCAAACCCTTTTGCAACCCCTGATCCTGGCCGTTCCTTCCCCCCAAGAGGACCTCCTGCCTCATGACATCCTCGATGCCATTCTGGCGGCCTATACCGGCTTCCTGTACCACGGTGGTGAAACAGAAACCTTGGGTGATCCAGCGGAGGGCTTACTTCACATCCCCGCCAGAAAGTAATTTTGTCTTCGCATCAGAAGGTGTTATAATATAAATCGTCAGCCTTCATCCCTTTGCCCCCTTACCGAAAGGCTTTCCCTTATGGAACTGAGCCGTGCCGAAGTCGAACATATCGCCGAGTTAGCCAGACTGGGGCTGACTGAAGAAGAGAAGGAAAAGTTCCGCAGACAGCTTTCGGCCATCCTGGAATACGCCGCGATGCTCCAAAGGCTGGATACGGAGGCTATCCCTCCCACAGCCACTGTCCTCCCCCTGCACAATGTGATGCGGCCCGATGAAGTGGCGCCCTCCTTCGCCCAGGAAGACATCCTGGCTAACGCGCCCGATGCAGCCGAAGGCTGCTTCAAGGTGCGAGCTATCCTGGAGTGAAAACAATGACTGAGACCAAGCCCCTGTCCGAGGTTCTAAGCCTCGAAGAAGCTCAGGCGGTTGAAGAATTCCAAGAGAGACTCCTGGCCGCGCTGCCTGACCAGGTGCGAGATGTTATCCTCTTCGGCTCCCAAGCGCGGGGCGATGGACACCCTGGTTCCGATGTGGATTTGCTGGTGGTAGTGGAGCGGAGGACGCCGGAAGTGGACGAGGCCATCAGTGTCATCACCGCCGACATCCTGTTAGATAAGGGAGTGGACATCTCGGCGTTGGACTTTACCCGCAGCGAGGTCAGCGAATGGTCGGCCATCGGCACACCCCTCATGCGCAACGTGGCCGAGGAGGGAATCGTGTTGAAAGGAGAGGCGATTGTGGTGGGCGAAGGTGATCCATCGGCAGTGGCACGCGGGTTTATCGAATCGGCTCACGGCCGGCTCCGTTCTGCCAGAGCGCTGCGCGAAATCGGCGAATACGGCAATGCGATGTCTTTAGTCTTCTATGCCTTTCTGGATGCCGCCGACGCCGCTTTGGCCGCCCGGAACATCCGCACCAAATCTCATGATGGCACCATCTCCCTCTTCGGCCTGCACTTCATTAACGCCGGTCTGGTGGATGCCAAATACAGCGCCTGGTTCAAACAGGCCCGCAAGTTCCGCCTGCAGGCCGCCTA
>JBBIJG010000280.1:0-3218 GCA_037446095.1 Caldilineae bacterium | reverse complement strand
CGCAGAAGTAGACCAGGCCATTGACCAGGCCACCGAGTTCGTCGAGGCGATAGAGAAGTTGCTGTCCTCGCCGGGGGAAGGGTAACTTGGAACTATATGAGCTGAGCATCCACGAGGCCCATGACTGGCTCAAGAAAGGTGAAATCTCTGCGCTTGAGTTGACCCAGGCCGTCATTGAGCGCATCGTGGCCGTGGACAACGACATCAAAGCCTACCTCACCCTCACCCCTGAGCTGGCTTTGGAACAGGCCCGAGAAGCCGACCGGCGAAGGGCCGCCGTGGAAGACAACCCTTTGTTGGGCATCCCGCTGGCCATCAAAGATGTCATCTGTACCGAAGGGGTGCCCACTACCTGTGGCTCCAAAATCCTTGAAAACTTTGTCCCTCCCTATGACGCCACAGTCATGGCTCTTCTGAGCTCTCAAGGGGCCGTTCTCCTGGGCAAGACCAACATGGACGAGTTCGCCATGGGCTCTTCAACGGAGAACTCGGCTTTTTTCGTCACCCACAATCCGTGGGACCTTTCACGGGTGCCCGGTGGCTCCAGTGGGGGGAGTGCCGCTGCCGTTGCCGCCGACGAGTGTCTAGGCGCCCTCGGTTCGGACACAGGAGGCAGTGTGCGCCAGCCGGCGGCATTTTGCGGGGTGGTGGGCCTGAAACCCACCTATGGGCGGGTCTCCCGCTACGGTCTGATAGCCTTTGCTTCATCGTTGGATCAGATTGGCCCCCTTGGCAAGGACGTGACGGACTGTGCCATCCTCCTGAACGCTATCGCCTGTTACGACCCACGCGACTCCACCTCGATGAACGTGCCGGTTCCGGATTACACCCAGGCCCTGGTTGATGACCTCCAGAGGACGCGAGTCGGCGTGCCCAAGGAGTATTTCGTGGAAGGTATGCAGCCTGAGGTAGAACAGCGCGTGCGGGAGGCCATTGACCAACTGGCCGGGCTAGGGGCAGAGGTGGTCGAGGTCTCGCTGCCCCACACTGAGTACTCGCTGCCGACTTACTACCTCATCGCCCCGGCTGAGGCCTCGGCTAACCTGGCCCGATACGATGGGGTGAAATACGGCCTCTCGTATCAAGGGAGAGAGCTTTGGGACAACTACAAACGGACGCGCCAGCTTGGCTTCGGGCCTGAGGTCAAGCGGCGCATCATGCTGGGCACCTACGCCCTCTCGGCCGGCTATTACGATGCCTACTACCTTAAGGCGCAGAAGGTGCGCACCCTGATCAAGCAGGATTTCGACCGGGCTTTTGAAGACGTTGACGTCATCGTGGCTCCTACCTCGCCGACAGTGGCCTTCAAAATCGGCGAGAAGGTGGATGACCCGCTGCAAATGTATCTTTCGGACATCTTTACCCTGGCGGTGAACCTGGCCGGCATCTGTGGCATTTCCATCCCCTGCGGTTTCGCCGCCGGCCTGCCGGTAGGGCTGCAAATTATAGGTAAGGCTTTCGCCGAGGAGACCATCTTGCGCGTGGCCTATGCCTACGAGCAGGCCACAGAGTGGCACAAGAGGAGGCCAACGTTGTGAGTCGCGAAGAGGAGGAGACCTGACACATGACCATCACCAAAGCCATCATTGCCGCCGCCGGACTGGGGACGCGTTTTCTGCCGGCCACCAAAGCCGTGCCCAAGGAGATGCTCCCCCTGCTGGACCGGCCTATCCTCCAGCACGTCGTGGAGGAGGCCGTGAACTCAGGCATTACCGACATCATCCTGGTGATTCGGCGCGGCAGCAGTGCCATCCCCGACCATTTTGACTCCATACCTGAACTGGAGCGGACCCTGGAGGAAATGGGCAAATGGCAATACCTGGAAGAGGTCAGGCGCGTTTCACAACTGGCCAACTTTGCCTTCGTCCGCCAGGGAGCCGATCTCCCCTACGGCAACGGCAGCCCCCTGCTGGCGGCCAGGCCCTTCATCCGCAAGGACGAGACCTTCGTCTACATGTTTGGCGACGATGTCATTGATGCCAACCCCCCTGGTATGCGCCAGGTGATGGAAGCCTACGAACGCTACCGCCCCGCGGCGGCCATGGCTGCCTACAGAGTGCCATGGGAGGAGACCCCTCTCTATGGCTGCATCCAACTCAAAGAGGGCACAGAGGCCCCCGAAATCGAAAATCTCATCGAGAAACCGGAGCCCGGAAAAGCCCCGTCCAACCTCATCCAGATAGGCCGGTTCGTCCTGCCTTATGAAATCATGGACATCCTGGACAGGCAGGAATTAGGCAAGGGAGGAGAGCTGTGGATGGCTGACGCCATGTTGACCCTGGCCCGGCAGAAGCCGGTCGTGGCCCAGCCCCTCGAAGGGACCTGGTACACTACCGGCGATCCATTGCACCTTTTGCAAACCTTCATCGCCCTGGCCTTAAAGGATGCTTCCCTCGGTCCACCGCTCCGGGAGTACCTCAAAGGACTTGAGCTGTAACCAATGGCACTAACCGTTGAGTGTTATTCAGGATACACCTATGCCCAGGAGCCTCGCGCCTTCGTCTGGCAAGGAGGGCGCCACGTCATCCAGAAGGTCGAGCGGGCCTGGCGCACGCCCGAGGGCCTGCACTTCCGAGTCGTAACGGATGAGGGGGCTCATTATGAGCTCGTCTACCATGAGCCGGCTGACACCTGGTCTATAACTCACGCCTCTTCTGCTGCATTCGGGACGACGAAGCCGCCGCTCTGAAACCAAACCACGCCGCTGTAGCGGATGGCAGTCTGCCTTGATAGGGAGCAGGGGGGGCTCACAGGGGTGGGGGGGGAATTATCCGCCCAACAGAGCGAAATTTAGGCTTCGCTCATATTGGAATAGGGTGCGCTAATGCCGTGCCAGAGGGCGTCCCTGTGCACGGTATTCCATATGAGCGTTAGGCTTAGCCCCCATTGACGGTGGGATCAGACAACAAACTTAGGAGGATCAAAGATGATCATTGGTGTTCCGAAAGAGATCAAAGACAATGAGTACCGGGTCTCGCTCACGCCAGGTGGGGTGGAAACCATGACCCAGGCCGGTCACCGGGTCCTGGTCCAGGCAGGTGCCGGCGAGGGCAGTGGCTTCTCCGATGAAGAATACACCCGGGCCGGAGCGGAGATCGTGCGCGACGCGGCGCAGACCTGGAACCAGGCCGAGATGGTGATGAAGGTGAAGGAGCCCCTGCCCCAAGAATTCGGGTTCCTGCGGGAAGGTTTGCTCCTCTACACCTACCTGCACTTGG
>JBBIJG010000279.1:2846-4600 GCA_037446095.1 Caldilineae bacterium | reverse complement strand
CAAATTGACCGGTGTCCATATCCCTGTGATCCCCGAGATCTATGAGCCGGTCCTGGCCGAACTGGAACAATTGGGCATCCACTTTACCGAAAAGTGGGAAACGCTTTAACCCGGCGCCCGTGCGTTGGACCTTTCAGCGCACGGGCGTCGGCTTTTATATGGGGGATTGGGAGGTGGGGTGGGGGCTGAATGGATAGCCACCGGCTACATTTGCGCCGCGTAATAGCGATGCAGGCTGATGTCAAAGCGGACGTTGTTCAGCACAGCCCCCAGCAGGTTGGCGTTGACCTTTTCCAGCCGGGCCTTGGCCGCCCTGGCATAGTCCCGCTTGGTTCGGCCGGCGTTGATGACCAGGAGCACGCCGTCCACTTTCGTAGCCAGGACGACGGCATCGGTCACGGCTATCACAGGCGGCGCATCGAAAAAGGCGGCGTCGGCTTGCTCCAGCAGGACGGCGATGATCTCTTCCATGCGCCGGGAGCCGAGGAGCTCCGACGGGTTGGGCGGCAGCGGCCCGCTGGCCAGAAGTTGCAGACCCTCAACACCCGTCTCTTGCAAAGGCGGGGAATCCATAGCCGCATCGTCAACGACCATGGTCGTCAGGCCCACATCGTTCTTCAGATTGAAGAGGTGATGTAATGTGGGACGGCGAAGGTCACAATCCACCAGGATGACTTTCTTGCCTGCCTGAGCGGTGGTGACGGCCAGGTTCGCCAGCACAGTGGACTTGCCTTCCTCAGGCCCCGCCGAGGTAACCAGCATGGTCCGGATCGGCCTGTCCAGGCTGGAGAAGTCCAGGTTGGTCCGCAGGGTGCGATAGGCCTCGCTGACAGGTGAACGGGGGTCAGCGAGGGTGATGAGGTGATCGAGTTGGGTCATTTTTCTCCTTAAATTTGTAACAGAGTCAGCGCCAGGCCAACGGCCGCGCCTCCGGCCAGGAAACCAACGGCAAAAACGAGCAACGTGTTGGTCAGTCGTCTCAGGTGCCATCTGGGGCTCCCTGCTCTGGATTCACCCGAGCTGGACCCTCCCAGGGCGGGAATGGCCCCCAGGACCGTCAAACCGATGAAGCGCTCTACATCCCCCGGTGTGCGCAGAATATCCGATTCCAGCCATTCCAGGAAGAGGACGATCATGCTGCCCAACAACAGGCCGAAAATGCCACCGGCCAGCACGTTGATCTTAGTCTTGGGTGAAAACTTGGGGGCGTCGCGCACATCGTCGAGCAGGGAGACCTCGATCCTGTCGCGCTGGTCCTGCTTCTGATTCCACTCGGTCTGATCCTCGATGAACACTTCGGCCAGGGTCTGGGCGATCTGAATGGCCACCACAGGGTCATAGTCCTTGGCATCTATCTGGAGGGTGAAATTGGATTCGTCGGAGCTGACGGTGACCTTGCTGAGCAGGTCATCGGTGGACATGTCCAACTGAGCGCGGTCAATGACCTTCTGGGCTGTCTTGTGGGTGGTCATGTTGATGGTGTAGTTGCGCAGCAGGGTTTTGGCCGCGTTGGCCAGACCCCAGTCAGCCCGGGCTGGATTAACGCTCAGCCTGGCCGTGGCTTTGTACTTGGGGGTCTGCATCAGGCTGAAACCCAGAGCGCTGGCCGCGGTGATACACGCTGTCAGGATGAGAATCCAACCCCTTTTACGCAATATGTTCAGATAGTCCTGTAACTCCACCTCCCAACCTCCTTCAATGGCGTTTTTCACCCCACCTCATGTCCCTCAGGCTAAACCTCCACGACGGAGACG
>JBBIJG010000279.1:840-2802 GCA_037446095.1 Caldilineae bacterium | reverse complement strand
CATCTCGCACCGTGTCATCCAGGTAGTCCAACAAAAAGGCCAGCGCTACTCCGGCCAGGAGGGCCAGGAAGAGGCGGATGGGCAGGTCCAGTCGTTCCCGCAGGCTCTTGCCGACCGGCGCAATCACCGGTCGGTCAATCAGGGTGAAGCGAGCCCGGTCCACCCCGATGGGGGCGAAGTAGGTCGGCCCCTGCTGAGGTAGTACTTCGGCAACGGCGTTGGCTATGGCTGCCAGCTCATCGGCGTTGCTCCAGGTGATGCGCAGGGTGAGGATGCGATGCTGCTTTTCGGCCACTGTGGAGCCCTGGATCGCGCCTGGTGACACCGGGACAGGTTTTCCCCCTTGAGCCAGGTAGGCGCTTACGTCGTCAGCAAAGGCCGAGTATTTGACCACTTCTGAAAGGTCATCGGCCAGGTACTCTGAGGAGAGCCAGGTGTAGTAACGGTCGTAGCAATAGTGATCCCCCCGGCAGGCCTCCGGTGCCACTCCCACCAGAAAGCGTAGCGTAGCCTGATAGCGAGGGACCGGTTTGGGGCGCAGGGTCAGGCTCCCGATCAGGACAATGGCCAGCAAGGCCATGATGATCCAAACCCGTTGCCAGACAATGCGCCAGTATTGACGGAGTTCCATTCGTCCTCCCTCTTCACGTAAAGCGGGAAGGCGTGAAGCGTGAAGTGTGTCGGGCGATGAATTGGTTCAGCCGCTGTTGGAAAACCCTTTTGTCAAACCGTTCAGCGTGCTTTCTGATGAGGGCCGGGTCATAGGCGGCGTCATCGAAACGGCGCACAGCCTCGGCCAGAGCCTGGGGCGACTGTTCGTAGAAAAAGGTCCCTGTCTTGCCCTCGAGCACCGTGTCCAAGGCGCCGCCTCCGGCAAAAGCGATGACCGGTCGTCCGGCGGCCTGAGCCTCCACCAGGGCGATACAGAAGTCTTCCACGCCGGGGAGGACAAAAGCCCGGCAGCGAGCCATCAGGGGCTTCAACTCCTCATCGGGAACGCGGCCCAGGAATCGGATGTTAGGTCCAGCCATGGCTTGCAGGCCGGCTCTGTCCCGTCCCTCGCCGACAATGACCAACGGCAGGCGCAACTGATTGAAGGCCTGCACGGCCAGGTCAATACGCTTGTAGGGGACGAGCCGGGAGACGATCAGGAAGTAATCATCGTTCCCCCCGGCCGGAGTGTAGCGGGTGGTGTCCACCGGTGGATGGATGACGACGGCCTCGCGGCGATAGAACTTTTGGATGCGCTGGCGCACGGCCTGGGAAATGGCCACGAAGTGATCCACCCGTTCGGCAGCGGCTTTGTCCCACAGGCGCAGGTAGCTTAGGAGAGGAGGCAGGAGCTGGCGGGCCAGCCGGCCCCATCCTTCCCGTTGGACATAGCCGGTATAGTCCCACAGGAAGCGGGTGGGGGTCAGGCAGTAGCAGATGTGCAATGCGTCCGGGGCGGTAATCACTCCGTGGCAAAAGGCGCTCTTGTTGCTGATGATCAGGTCATAGTCCCGCAGGTCAAACTGCTCGAAAGCCAGGGGGTAAAGGGGGAGAAAGGGTTGGTGGTGCCGCTTGACCAGGGGTAGCCTGTCCATGAAAGACGTGCGGATGTCCCAGGAGCGGTAGGCCTCCGGCATGGCCTCTGGCCAGTAGATGGAGGTGTAGACAGGAGCCTGGGGAAACATCTCCACCAGGGCTTCCAACACGCTTTCCGCGCCCCCTCTTTGGTTGAGCCAATCGTGGACGATGGCTATTTTCAACTGCGTTCCTCTGAAGGTCAGATTGGTGCCCACACATGGCATTCAGGAGTCCGGCATGAGCGGCGTAGCGGGGGTCTTGACAGAGGCGGGTCACCTAGGAGGCTGGCATGCGACGATAACGGCTGCCTTTCTCTCAGGGTGACACAGGCCCGTTTCTCAACCCCAGTTCTCTCTTCTGCCGGAGTCTGGCGAAAAAACCGTTTTCTCTCAT
>JBBIJG010000279.1:0-821 GCA_037446095.1 Caldilineae bacterium | reverse complement strand
GGGCAGGGTTGACGCCCCAAAGGCTGCTTTTTGGAGGAGGGGCCCCCTCACAGGCTCAGAAAACGGGTTTTGGGGGCCTCTTGCCTCCACAAAACCAAATTCGCCGGTGTCCAGTTCCATCCTGGATTCACTTAGATTTTAGGACACTTATCAAGATTTGTCAAATCTATTTCGCCCGGCCCCCGCCGATGATCAATTCCGCAAAACTGTCTGGCCTAGCGGTGCCGGCTCTCCCGTCTGCGGTAGGGGCTTCGGCAAGCCCCCTGCGAAGCAGGGGGTCTTGGAGGGCTGGCTCAGAGGAGAGACTTCACCCCATCCTCCCAACCCCCTTCCCCTCGAATGGGGGGCAGGCTGTGGATGCACAGGGAGAGACCTCACCCCATCCCCCTAACCCCCTTCCCCTCCCCGTGTCGGGGAGGGGAAGGGGGTTGGTTTCAGCGCCCTGCAGGGCCTTCGTCTCTCTACCCCAGGGTGGGGCGAAGGCAACGCCTTCGTCCCCCCCGGTTTCAGTGCCCCGAAGGGCATTCGTCTCTTTTCTCTCCCCCTACCCACCCCAGATAGGGCCTGACTGCCAGCCACCACTTTCTTCCACATTTGCACCATCTAAGTCCCTCCTTTCTGGGCCGGAGTCTCACCGACCAGTAGTAACCACTCCATTCGATTTTCCGAGGACCGCTCAAAGGCCTCCTACCCCCCTCGATGCTCGGATTTTCAGACCACGATGGCTCCTGGTTCCTCGCGCAGCACTTCTACCCCACTGGTGACCTCGGTCTTGCCCACACACGCGGCGCACAGGTAGTAGTAGCGCACGCGGTCCACCC
>JBBIJG010000278.1:0-4613 GCA_037446095.1 Caldilineae bacterium | reverse complement strand
ATGGTTGATGATGCTGCCTCTTATCCTGTTGCCATCCATTGCCGCCGAGATCTACAAGGCATTCTTGCCGGGCGTTGATGCCAGAGAGGAGGGCCTGTCTCGAAAGACCTGTTTTCCCAACCCTTCAACGGATAAGTCCGACCCCCGCCGCCGACGGTTAATGAACCTCTAACGCAGTCAAAATGGAACCCATCCTCAACGCCTTGATCACTGCCAGTTCGCTCTCCTGTCGCTCCTGGCCCGAACGTTATCCTGACCGCCGGGCTATAGGCTATATCTGTACCTACGCGCCGGAGGAAATTATCCACGCTGCCGGCTTCACCCCTGTGCGCCTGCGCATTGGCCCTGAGCTCCCTACCCGCGCTGAAGCTCACCTGCCGGGTTTCACCTGCGCCCTGTGCCGCAGCGTTCTCCATCAGGCTCTGCGCGCCGACCTGGCCTTCCTGTCCGGCCTGGTCTTCCCCCACACCTGTGATACCTTGCAGGTGCTGGCCGACATCTGGCGGGAAAACTTCCCCGACCTGTTCGTGGCCACCGTGGTTCAGCCCCTTAACTTGGGTTCGCCCGGGGCCCGAGCTTACCTGGTAGCTGAGCTGCAACGTTTCCGCCAGGACCTTAGCAGGTTCAGCCACCACCCTATCAACGACGACACCCTGAAGGCCAGCATCCGGTTGCATAACGAGACGCGTCACCTGTTGAGCCGGTTAGACGAGCAACGCTCTCGTCTGAGCGCCCGGAGTTTCTATGCGGCCGTTGCAGCCAGCATGGTCATGCCCAAGGAGCAGTTTAACCCCCTGGCCGCTGAGCTGGCGGAGCTTCTGAACGGAGAAGCTCCCCGGCGAGAAGGTCCCCGCCTGATCCTGGTCGGTTCCGTCCTCGGCGACTCGGCGGTCTTGGACCTCATTGATGACCTGGGAGCCTGCGTGGTCGGCGATGACCTGTGCACCGGCAGCCGCTATTTCGACCAGCCCGTCGCCGAGGCCAGGGACACCGAGCCCCTGGAGGCTCTGGCCGACCATTACCTGAAACGCCGGCCCTGCCCCACAAAGCATAACCCCTGGTGGCAGCGAAGCAGGTACCTGCTAGAGCTGGCCGAGGAGAAGAAAGCCGACGGCTTTGTCTTCATTCTGCAGAAGTTCTGCGATCCCCATGCCTTTGATTATGCCCTGGTCAAAGAAACATTGGACGCAACTGGCGTCCCTCACCTGTTGTTGGAACTGGAGCACACGCCGGCTGTGGGGCAACTGCGTACCCGCTTGGAAGCTTTCTTGGAAATGCTTACAACCTGGTAATATGACTTCACCGCCCTTTCCGGGCAGGTTACAGTGGACGGCATCGGCGGGTTTGAACCCTTTCGCTCCCGCTGGCCGGATTATGATTGATAACGAAGGACCGGCCGGAGAAAGGTTAAACATGCCTGGAGGATCTCAATGACCAAGAAATACAGGAAATTGGCCACGGCCAAAGACCTCAACCGTCTAATGACTCACTACTATGCCAAGAGTAAACTGACCAGCAGGTTCCAGCCTGTGGCCTGGTTGACCAGTGGGGCTCCGGTAGAGATCCTCACAGCTATGGGCATCGCCTCGGCTTACCCGGAAAACTACGGGGCGCTGTGCGGAGCCCGGCAGGTGGCCACCACTCTTTGCCGGGAAGCCGAGGGGAGAGGCTATTCTCGGGACCTCTGTTCCTATGCCCGTACTCATATTGGCTCGGTTCTGAAAAAGGCCGATGCACCGTTGGGAGGCCTGCCCAGACCTGACCTTTTGGTGGCCTGCAACAACATTTGTAGCACCACCGTCAAATGGTACGAGGCCCTGGCCCAATATTACCAGGTCCCCCTTTTTGTGCTGGATACCCCCTTCATGCACTATTCTGAACCGGAAGCGCACGCCATCCAATACGTAGCTGCCCAGTTAGAGGAGCTCATCGCCTGGCTACGGAAACATACCGGCCGCAAACTTGAGCAGAAAAAGTTCCTGGAGACCCTGGCCTTGTCTCGGCAGGCTGTCCAACTATGGCGAGAGATCAGAGAACTGTGCCGGGCCAAGCCCTCTCCCTTGAATGCCCCTGACCTCTTTATCAACATGGCGCCGATTGTGGTCTTGAGGGGTACCAAGGACGCGGTAACTTTTTACCAGAAGCTCAAAGCCGAAGTGGAGGAACGGGTGGCGAAAAAGATAGGAGCCATACCGGAGGAGAAGTATCGCCTGTTGTGGGACAACATTGCGATATGGCCTCGGCTCTTCCACCTTTTTGCCTATTTCGCTGACTTTGGAGGGTGTTTCGTAGTGGACACTTACACTCAGGCCTGGTCGGCCGATCTGGATGTAAGCGAGCCCATTGAGGGCCTGGCCCGCACCTACACCGCCGTTTGGATCAACCAGAGCTTGCAGATGCGGGCGGAGACCATGGTTGACTTGGTGAAGCGCTTTGACGTGGATGGTCTCGTCTTCCACTCCAACCGTAGTTGCAAGCCCTACTCTCTGGGCCAGTATGACATCCACCGCATCGTGACCGAGCGCACCGGTGTGCCCGGCCTGATCATCGAAGCGGACATGTGTGACAGCCGGGCCTACGCCGAGGACCCCATCCAGACCAGGATTCAGACCTTCATGGAGATCCTGGCCAGATGAAACCCAGGTACATCATCCCCCTATTCACGATGGCTCATTTCAGCCACCACCTCTCCACAGGGGTGCTGGTCCCCCTGCTCCCTCTGCTGCGTCAGGACTTGGGGCTCAACTACTTTCAATCGGGGGTGTTGGTCTCTTCCTTCAGCCTCTCCTACGGCTTCGGCCAGGTCCCCATGGCTCTTCTGGCTGACCGGTTCAGCCGCCGCCTTCTCATTGCGTTGGGTCTAGTCGGCACCTCCCTCTCGGCTATGGCCGTGGCTCTTACCAACGCCTATTGGCAGATGGTCCTTTGCTTCATTGTCCTGGGGCTATTGGGCGCCACCTACCACGCTCCAGCGTCATCGTTCCTTTCCCAGTCCATCCCGCCGGAGCAGCGGGGGCGCTCCCTGGGCACTCACCTCATCGGCGGCAGCGCCAGCTTTCTCCTCACCCCATTCGTGGCGGTATCCATCGCGACCTGGACTCACACCTGGCGTTCGCCATTCTTTTTGCTAGCCCTCCCTGCTCTGCTCATCAGTGGACTATTGTGGTTCCATACCCGGACACTCTACGAGGTCAGACGGATGGTTGAGAAGGCGCGGAGCACTCCATCCGTGAGGGGCCTCAACCCCACCAGCGATCCGGACTCCCCCATGACCTGGGGGCGGACCATTCGTGCTCTGGGCATCCTGGCCCTGATTGCCGTGTTGATGGAAATAGTCTTCTCCAGCGTCTACTCTTACCTGCCTCTCTACCTGGTGGACCACCACGGCATCGCCCCTCAACACGCGGGTATCATGGTCGGCCTGATGGCCGGGGCAGGCATCGTGGGAGCACCTCTAGGTGGCACGCTCTCTGACCGCCTGGGGCGTAAACGGGTCATGTTGCTCTCCGTATCTCTCGCCAGCCTCCTGCTTTTTGCCGCAACGCGAGCACCGGCCGGTATCTGGCTGCCCCTCTTGCTGACCGCCTACGGGACAAGCAACAGCGCCCGTATGCCCACCATGGAATCCCTCATCGCCGATGTGGTCCCACCCCGGCGACGGGCCACCGTGCTGAGCATATACTATCTCCTGGGCCAGGAGACGTCCGGTTTGGTCACTCCTCTGGTGGGTGGCCTGATTGATTGGCGCGGCTTCGCCCCTGTCTTAACCGGGTTGGCCCTGGGGCTGGGCCTTATCGCGGTTATTGCCCTGGTTTTCAAAAAACGCATCTGAGCGAACAGCCATCCTGCTCCCAGCCTGGGTCGAGCGCCGGGTTTTGACCTGCCCAAGGCTGGCCATTGAGGCCCCGATCACCCCTGCTCTGGCTGGATTTGTAATCCAGCCGTCGGGTCGCCGGATTGCAAATCCGGCGGGAGCAGAAAGGTTCCTTTTTCGGACTTCAACGCCCTCGAGGCAGCCAGAACAGCGTGCTCCAGCACGCTTGAGTTGCGCAGCCTGAACGTTGACGTTCAGGCTTAAGTGGCCAAGGTGTACTGGTGGTGATGGAACATTTAAAGAAACTGTGGGGGTCGAAAAACATTATCAGACTGGCTGCGGCCATTCTCCTCCTCTGGCTCATGGGGATACCTCCCAAGCCCATCGTCGTCCTGGGGCCACAGCAGCACGTAGAAACCATCAACCCCAAAATGGGGGTCCACACCCGCCTGACAGACGAAGTCGAGGAGTGGAAAATCAAGCGCACGCTGGAGATGGTGCGGGAGATGGGCGCGCCCTGGATCGTGGAGTATTTCCCCTGGGCCTACTACGAGCCACAAAAGGGTCGTTTCAACTGGGAGCACGCTGACATGGTCGTGAACCACGCCCGCCGGCAAGGGCTGACGGTCATTGCCCGCCTGGGCTTCGTGCCTGAGTGGGCGCGACCCAAAGGCTCAACTGTGGCCTACCTTCATCCGGCTTCTTTCGACGACTTTGGCGAATTCGTTTACGCTTTTGTGTCCCACTTTCGGGGACGTATCCGACACGTCATCATCTGGAATGAACCCAACCTCAGTCT
>JBBIJG010000277.1:4384-4624 GCA_037446095.1 Caldilineae bacterium | reverse complement strand
GGGCCTGGGCGTGGTCTACGAGCGGTTTGTGCTCAACGAGTACCTGGACAGGCTCCTGGCCCAACACGAGGTGAAAACCGTCCTGGAAGCGCCTCTCTACGGCATGGCCGGCGTCTCGGGCATCAACAGCGTCCGGCTGGCTCAACAGGGTTGTGCGGTGACCCTGGTAGACAGCAACGCCGAGCGGCTGGAGGGCGTGGCGCGCATCTGGGGCGAACTGGGGCTGTCGGCGACTTTTGT
>JBBIJG010000277.1:3410-4374 GCA_037446095.1 Caldilineae bacterium | reverse complement strand
CATCATCAGGACATGGGCCACCTGCCCTTCTCCGATGGGTCTTTCGACCTGACCTGGGAATGGGCCGCGCTGTGGTACCTCCCCGACGCCGAAGCCCTGCTGCGCGAGCTGGTGCGCACCTCCAGGAAACTGGTCTTTGTGGCCATGCCCAACCATCTGCAAGTGGGCTACCTGATGCGCAAATATCTCATTGACCGCGATTTCTTCAAAACCGTTGACGAACGCTGGGTGGACATGGGGCTGATCAAAGGTATCCTGCGAGAGGAGGGCCTCAGAATCGTCGAAGAGGGCGTGCTGGATGTGCCCCCCTGGCCGGATACAGTCATGCCCGCTGCCGAGGTCCTCAAACGCCTGGGCATCAAATCCAAGAAGCTGGGGGACCAGTTCTGTGGCGAGAGCTGGCAGTGGAGCACGATGGACTACTACCTAGGTAAGAAACCAGAGCTGCACGCTCAGGTGATGCGCTATGCCTTTTTAGATCGCGCCCCCCTGCCCTGGTGGATTAAGGCGGTGTGGGCCCATCATCGGTACGTGTTAGGGGTGAAAGGGGAATGAAGGTCCTCATCACCGGTGGGGCAGGCTTCATCGGCAGCCATACCACGGCCGCCCTGTTGAGCCGGGGCGATCAGGTAGTCTGTCTTGATAATTTCAACGCCTACTACAGCCCCCGGCGCAAGCGTAAGAACGTATCAGAGTTCCTAAGCAACATAGGCTACTCACTATACGAAGGAGATATCCGCAACGGGAAACGGGTGGAAGAAATATTTGCCAAAGAAAAACCAGACAAGGTCATCCACATCGCCGCTATGGCCGGGGTGCGACCCTCCATTGAGCGTCCCCTGCTCTACGAGGAGGTCAATGTCAAAGGCACCCTCAACATGCTGGAGGCCGCCCGCCGCCACCGGGTGACCAATTTCCTGTTCGCTTCGTCTTCCTCGGTCTACGGTGGACAGGAGAAGGTACC
>JBBIJG010000277.1:0-3367 GCA_037446095.1 Caldilineae bacterium | reverse complement strand
CCTACGCCGCCACCAAAGCGGCCGGGGAATTGCTGTGCCACACCTATCACCACCTGTACGGTCTCAACATCACCTGCCTGCGCTTCTTCACCGTCTATGGCCCCAAAGGCCGGCCCGACATGGCCCCTTATCTATTCACCAAGTGGATCTTTGAGGGAGCGGAACTGACGATGTTCGGCGACGGCACCACCGCCCGCGACTACACCTATATTGATGACATCGTTTCCGGCGTGGTGGCGGCTCTGGACGCCAACCTGAGCTACGAGATCATCAACCTGGGCAATTCCCAGACGGTGGCTCTACGCGACTTTATCGCCCTGGTGGAAAAGCTGGTGGGCAAGCAGGCCAACATCGTGCCACGGCCCATGCAGCCGGGTGATGTGCCGCACACCTGGGCCGACATCTCCAAGGCCCGCCGCCTGCTGGGCTACGAGCCCCGAACTTCAATTGAAGAGGGGATGAAACGTTTCGTGGCCTGGTACCGCCAGGAAGTCCTGGGCGAACAATCTGCCGGGCCAAAGCGAAGGGACCTAAAATGACAGTTGCCGCTATGGATTCGCATTGCTCCGGCTGGATTTGTAATCCAGCCGCCGGACCGCCGGATTACAAATCCGGCGGGAGCGAAAGTCCTTCTACGGGGCCTATGAACAAGAGGACAGAGAACGGCGGCTGGCTGGATCAGCTCTGGACCCTCCTGGAAGACTCTCTGGTCTGGCTTGTTGCAGCCGCTACCATCTACCGCCTCTACCTCTGCCTGCAGCCCCCCATTACCAGCACCGATTTGCTGCACAACATCGGCTTTGGCAAGGAATTCTGGAAATACGGCCTCACCATCTACAATTACCCTGCCAGGCACTTTATCGGTACACCTTACGCCGGGCTCTGGCCCCATCAGCACTTCATCTACCCGGCTCTGTCCATGCTGTTCTTTGCTTTCCTGGCCAAAATCTGGCCAGCGCTGTTCTTCGGCAAACTGGTCCTGACAGCCATCGAGGGCTTGAACGCTTTTCTGATCTGGAAGATCAGCGGCGACCGTCTATTGGCCCTGCTCTACTATATCAGCCCGGCCAGCCTGTGGTGGGTCTCCCGCGAAGGACAATATGAACCATTGGTGGTCCTCTTTGGCCTGACCGCTCTCTACTTCTTGTCTCGCCGCCCCCAGTGGGCCTATTTCAACCTGGCCCTGGCCATCCAGACCAAGTATACCCCTGGCTTTCTCCTGCCCTATTTCCTCGGAAAGAAAACGGGCTGGAAGGAGGGCCTCTTCTTCATCGTCGGCTTCATTCCCAGTATCCTGTTCATCCTGCGCAGTGAGTACGTTTTTCGCATCTTCACGCCAGGCTATATGCCTACTAATTGCAACTCGTACACCTGGAATATCTTTGACGCCGACAAACTGTGTGGCACTCCCTCCTGGCTGGTGGTGATCAATGCCGTGCTCACCTACGGTATTCTAATCCTATGTCTGGCCTTCGCCATCCGCCGTATCCTGATGGTTCGACAGGCTCACCACAACGGCCCATGGAAGAGCCGTGTCCTGAACTCATTGAAAGGCGGCCAGGTCTTCGAGTACCTGGGCCTGGTCCTCTTTATCATCTTTGTTAAATCCATCGGTGCGGCGGGGTTCTGGTACATTCCAACCATGCCCTTGTTTGTTCTGCCCATTGACAAACCCCGGCAGCGTCGGCTATTCTTCTCCCTTGCCCTTTTCGAGATGGCGGCACTCCACAATCTGCTCATCGGGCCCTTCGGTTGGGTCAACGAGTCGCCTCCATACCCATACATGTGGGGGCTTTAATGCTGGAAATTGCCAAGATTCCTTTGCAAATGGCCTTTCGCCGCTTCGGCTGGCCCAGGCAACTCCCCTTCAGCCTGGTCATCAGTGTCTGCTATCGCTGCAACTCCCGTTGCCTCACCTGCAACGTGTGGAAGAAGAATGCCAACGAGCTTACGCTGGAGGAGTGGGAGCAGGTCTTTGCCAAAATCGGAAGGACGCCCTATTACCTGACGTTCAGCGGCGGTGAGCCCTTCCTGCGCCGGGACATCGTGGAGTTGGTCGGCCTGGCCTACCAGTATTGCCGGCCCAGGGTCATCACCATCCCTACCAACGGTTTACTCTACAACACCATTCCGGAGCAAGTGGAAGCCATCCTGAAAGCCGCACCGGGGGCTCAGGTGGGCATCAACCTCTCCCTGGATGGCCTGGGCTCCCAGCACGACGAGATACGCAACGTCCCCGGTTCCTGGGAGCGGGCCCTGAGGACTTATCGCGCCTTGAAGGCCCTGGATTATCCCAACCTGACTTTGAGCATCCACACCGTCATTTCCCGCTTCAACGTGGCCGACATCCCAACCATCTACCAGGGCTTGCAGGCTCTTGAGCCCGATTCGTACATCACCGAGGTTGCCGAGGAGCGGGTCGAGTTGGGTACCATGGGCATGGGGGACACCATTACCCCTACTCCAGAGGAATACGCCCGGGCAGCCGATTTCCTTATCGAGAACCTGCAGGGCCAGCGATTCAAGGGTCTGGCTCGGCTTACCCGGGCTTTTCGGATGCATTACTACGACCTGGTGAAGCGCATCTTGGGTGAACGGCGCCAGGTCATCCCTTGCTACGCCGGCTGGGCCTCCGGGCACATCGCTCCCGACGGCGATGTCTGGACCTGCTGCACGCGAGCCGAGCCCATCGGCAACCTCCGCCAGAACGACTACGATTTGAGGCCAATCTGGTTTGGGGAAAAGGCCAGGCGGCTGCGGCGGAGCATCGCTGCAGGCGAATGTTACTGCCCCATGGCCAACGCCAGCTACACCAACATGCTCCTCCACCTGCCGACCCTGGTGCGAGTGATCCGTGCGTTGATTTGAGGAACTTGATCGCCGAAGGTCTCCCGACTGAGGCGGAGGGCTCGGTGGGGACACCTTCGCCCATCGTGTGATTGAGGGTTTGTCATGCATAAGCTTAGAGCAAGTTACAACGCTCACCAAGACTTCATACTGCTTCTGCTGGTGTACACTTCTTTCCGCCTAATGGCTCTACTCCTCTTCCGCCCCGGTGGCTTTATCGCCGATTACTCAGATTACAATACCTCCTACCTCCCTTTCGCTCAGTGGTCCAATCGGAGGCTCTATCCCTTCATTGATTATTGGCTGGAGTACCCCCCACCCTTTCCTTGGTTAGTGGTGTTCATTTACCGCCTGAGCCTACTCATCCCCCTCTGGACAGAGCCGCGTCTGTGGTTCAACACCCTTTTGGGGCTCTCCCTCTTGCCCTTTGAGGTCGGAAACTTTGTTATCATCTACCTCACTGCTTTGGAACTATACGGCCGGCCAAAGGCCCTGCGCTGCGCCTGGATCTACGCCTGCC
>JBBIJG010000276.1:0-4629 GCA_037446095.1 Caldilineae bacterium | reverse complement strand
GGGCTGGGGTGGGGATGGGTGAGGTAGGCGCCGGACGGCAAATCTAACAATGTCAGGCTAAGGACGGTGCTGGGAATACCCCCTATAAGCTTTTGACAGGGGGGAGAAAGTGTGATATGATATAAATGAGGCGAAGTTTGCCCCCCTGATTTCTGAATAACGACAACTCGTAGAAAGGATAGACTATCGAAGATGGCCGAGAAAAAGAGAAGCATTGACCCGGCAGCCATTGAGATTCTGGAAGGGCCTGTATGTCAGGAAGTCTCCACTGCTTTCAGCCGGGCGGAAGAGATGAAACCCTGCCCTATCGGAGCGGATGGACGCTGCTGCAAGAACTGTGCCATGGGGCCCTGCCGTCTGACCAAGGAAGGCCAGGTGGGCATCTGTGGCGCAACTCTAGAAGTGGTGGCGGCCCGTAACCTGGCACGGGCTATCGCGGCCGGTTCTGCCTCCCACTCTGACCATGGTCGCGGTGTGGCCATGACCCTGCTGGCGGCTGCCGAAGGCCACGCCCCCGACTACAAGATCCGTGACATAGGCAAGTTGATCCGGGTGGCCGGATACCTAGGCATCCCTACCCAGGGAAAAGAGGTAAACCAACTGGCTAAAGAAGTGGCCGAGAAAGCGCTGGCTCAATTTGGCCAGCAAGCGGGCGAGATCATCTACATCCAACGGGCCCCGGCGAAGCGTCAGGAGATCTGGCGCAAGGTGGGCGTGGCCCCGCGCGGTGTGGACCGGGAGGTCGTGGAGATGCTCCACCGCACCCACATCGGCAACGACCAGGACCCGGAGCACATCCTGGACCACGCCGTGCGCACCGCCCTGGCCGACGGTTGGGGGGGCTCGATGCTGGCTACAGACCTGACAGACATCCTCTTCGGCACGCCCAGCCCGGGCCAGGCCCAAGCTAACCTGGGAGTGCTTAAAGGAGACCAGGTCAACATCATCGTCCACGGCCACGAGCCAACCCTCTCGGAGATGATCCTGGCCGCTGTCCGGGACCCAGAGCTGATCGAGTACGCCAAATCAAAGGGTGCCAGGGGCATCAATGTGGCCGGTATCTGCTGCACGGCCAATGAGCTCTTGATGCGCCAGGGTGTCCCACTGGCCGGTAATTTCCTCAACCAAGAGCTGGCTATCCTCACCGGTGCTACGGATGCCATGGTCGTTGACATCCAATGCATCATGGAGGCCCTGGTCCCTCTGGCCCAGCGCTTCCAGACCAAAATCATCACCACTTCAGATAAGGTCAAGATTCAGGGTGCCATTCACATCCCCTTTGAGGAAACGCGGGCTTTAGCCATCGCCAAAGAAATCGTCCGCCTGGGTATTGACGCCTTCACCCAGCGCGGCGAGGTCAACATCCCCAAGGTGGTGGATGGATTGGTCGGGGGTTTCTCCCACGAGTACATCCGCTACATGCTGGGTGGCATCTACCGCGGCTCTTTCCGTCCCCTCAATGACGCCGTTATGGCCGGACGGGTGCGTGGCGCGGCCGGTGTGGTGGGCTGCAACAATCCCCGCGTCTGCCAGGATGAAGCTCACAGTTACATTGTGCGTAAGCTCATTGAGAACGATGTGCTGGTGGTGATGACCGGCTGTGGCGCTATCGCCAACGCCAAGTACGGCCTGCTGTCGCCGGACGCCATCCGCTATGCCGGCCATGGCCTGCGGGAGACCTGTGAAGCAGTGGGTATTCCGCCGGTGCTCCACATGGGCAGTTGCGTGGACAACACGCGCATTCTGACCCTTCTGACAGAGGTGGTGGCAGAGGGTGGCCTGGGTGATGACATCTCCGACTTGCCCGTTGTCGGCTTTGCTCCGGAGTGGATGAGCGAGAAGGCCCTTTCCATTGGCACCTACTTCGTGGCTTCCGGTGTCTACACCATCTTTGGGGTCAAGTCGCCCGTGGCCGGTTCTGAAGAGGTCACGCGCCTTATCACCCAGGGCTGGGAGGAAAAGTTCGGCGCTCAGTTGGTGTTCGAGCCCGACCCGGACAAAATGGTGGAGTTAGCGCTGGCTCACATTGACGAAAAGCGCCGGGCTCTGGGGCTGACTGAATACGATCCTCAACGGTTCGCCAAGCCAGGCATAACCTGGGATGAAGTCATGGGCTACGCTGAAAAGGTGGGCGCACCGATGACTGTCTAGACAGGTAGACCGCCAGGGGACCGCCTGGGATGGAGCCCTTCGACAGGCTCGGAGCCGGCCCTTTAATAGCCGAAGCTTAGACCCTGCGGCCCCATTGAGGTCTACTGAAACGGATGACGGAGTGTCCAGATAGGTTCAGAGGCTTGGTGAAAGCCCAGGGATGGAATGAGCGTTGGTTCCTTTCCCTGGGCTTTCGCCAAGTTCGGCCTTGGGCTCAAAAGTCTATCTCCTTGAGAGGTGAGGGTGGCTGATGCCAGTCGGGTCCTGGCCATTGATGTCGGGGCCGGTACGCAGGATGTACTTTTGTACGAGAGTGACAAGCCTATAGAGAACTGCGTGAAGATGGTCTTGCCCTCCCAGACAACCCTGGTGGCCGGAAGGATCCGACGGGCCACGATGGAGGGGCATGATGTCTTCTTGACCGGCAACTTGATGGGCGGTGGGCCCTGTGTCAGCGCCATTAAAAGGCATATCCGGGCCGGTTTTTCCGTCTACGCCACGCCTCTGGCTGCCAAGACTATCCGTGATAACCCCCGCGAAGTGGAAGAAATGGGAGTCCACATCGTGGCAGAGGCTCCGGCCGGGGCTGTGGCGATTGAGACCAGGGATGTTCATCTGGATTCCTTGCGGCGGGCCTTGGCCCTTTTCGATGTAGAACTCCCGGAATGCTACGCCGTTGCTGTCCAGGATCACGGTGAAACGCTGGAAGGCAGTCAGCGTCGTTTCCGCTTTCAACATTGGGAACGCTTTGTGCAGGCCGGGGGGCACATCCTGGCCCTGGCCTATCAAGAGATACCGGAGTACCTCACACGGATGAAAGCCGTGCAGGCCGATGTGCCCGGCGCCCTGCTCATGGACACCGGCTCTGCTGCCATCTGGGGAGCCTTGTGTGATCCGGTTGTAGCCGCTCAGCAGGGGAAGGGCCTGATCGTTGTCAACGTCGGCAATCAGCACACCATAGGGGTCCTGCTGCGGGATGAGAGGGTGTGGGGCCTCTTTGAGCATCACACCGTCCTTCTGACTACCGAAAAATTGGCGGCTTATGTAGAGGCTCTACGCCAGGGGACACTGAGCAACGAGGAGGTCTACGGCGAGAACGGTCATGGGGCCATGATCCATGCCGATTATCCGCCCGATGACTTTTTCGAATTCGTAGCGGTTACCGGACCCAACCGTCACATGGCTGAGGGCCTGGACTACTATATGGCCGTCCCCTATGGAGACATGATGCTTTCGGGGGCCTTTGGCCTGGTAGCTGCGGCCCGGCGGTTGGGGTTGGTTAAATAATGTCCCTGTGGGGAATAGAGGGGTGAGGGAATGGAGGACAAATTCATCGTCAGGTTTAGAGGCGTGCGAGGCAGCTATCCAACGCCCGGCCCAACGACCCTCCGCGTCGGTGGGAATACTCCTTGCGTTGAGGTATGGGCTGATGGCCATCTGATTATCATTGACGCCGGGACAGGTATCATCGGGTTGGGCAAGGACCTGATGAAGAAATACCAGGCCGGTGGAAGAAAAGAGCCTATTGTGGCCACGGTGCTTTTCACCCATACCCATCACGATCACACCCAGGGCTTCCCTTTCTTTGAGCCCGCCCGCGAAGGGCCCAGCGTGCTCTACATGTTTGGCCCCAAAACCTTTTACGAGGACATCGAAGAAGCGCTGGCGCGGGCCATGCTGGCCCCCAGCTTCCCGGTGGCTCTGGCAGAGCTCAAATCGCTCAAGGTCATCGGCAACATCGAGGAATCTGAAATCATCGTTCTCGATCAAGGGAAAGGCCCCCAGATCCTGAATGTCTATCGGGATGAAAGAGAACATTCGCCTGAGGCTGTAGAAATCAGCGTGATGAGAAGCCATGCTCACCCCAAAGGGGGGGTCAGCATCTACAAGATAAGCTGGGCTGGCAAAAGCATGGTCCACGCCACCGACACAGAAAGCTATGTCGGCGGAGATACCCGTCTGATCGAATTTGCCAGGGGCGCCGATCTATTGATCCATGACGCCCAGTACACGAATGAAGAGTACGTCACGGACCCCAAGCAGGGGTGGGGGCACAGTACTCCGGAGATGGCCATAGCCATTGCCCAGGCAGCCCAGGTGAAAAAGCTGGTCCTTTTCCACCATGACCCTTCGCATGACGACAACGCTCTGGCCGAAATCGAAAGAAAAGCCCGGCAAGTTTTCCCCAATGCCATCCTCGCCTATGAGGGGCTGACAATCGAACTGTAGCCCATTTTGCCGCTCTGGCCAGGCGAGGGTATACCGCATGAACCGCACCTTGAATCTTGGCGAAGATGCCAGGTGGAGTCATATCAGAGTGGATAGGAGTGTGCGATGAACGTTATCCCTAGGGAAGCTGCAATAGCCAAACCTACGCATCCGTGGTTGCGCCCCATACACGTGGCCTTCGCGTCCGGTCCTATGACCCCTTTGCTCGAAGAAGTGGTGAGGGGGTTGTTGCGCCATTTCCGCCTCCAT
>JBBIJG010000275.1:0-4630 GCA_037446095.1 Caldilineae bacterium | reverse complement strand
CAACCCACACCCCCCTTCCCAGGGCAACGCCTGCTGCTCTGCCAACCACGGCACCCGCAAGGGGCAATCCCTCGCCTGGGCTGGGCCCGCTGAATATTCTGGCCTACCTTGGAATTTACCTGGCGTGCGTGGCCATCCTGGCCATAGCTTATTTCGGTGGCGCCTTGATCTGGTGGGTGCGTAGCAGGGCAAGGTGACATCTTGTGCAACGGGTGGTTTTACAGTATAATTTGGCCATGAGGGAGAGAGCGGTGCTCTACACTGCTTTTGACGTGGTGCCCAGTCATAAAGGGGCCAGCACCCATATCACCTATTTTGTCAAAGGTCTGGTCGAGGCCGGATACAAGGTGCAGATGATCACCGCCGGCACTCCAACCCTGCCCGCTGAAGATACCTACCACGGAGCCCGCTTGAAGCGGGTGCTCTCCTCAGAGACCAATTTCCTGCGGCGAGCCGTAGGCTTCGCCGAAGCGGTCGCGGCGCACCTGGCCGATGGCCATGACTACACCGTAGCCCATTTCCGCTCCATCTGGAGCGGCTATCCCCTGGTCCAGGCCAGGGAGCAGCATGGCTACCGAACCCTGTTCGAGGTCAATGGCCTGCCCAGCATTGAGCTCAAGTACCACTACCCCACCCTGAAAGGGGCCCCTATCCTGAACCAGATCCGCCAGCAAGAGGTAGCCACCTTGCATCTGGCCGACCACATCTTATGCCCCTCGCGGGTGACCAGGGACTACATCATCAGCCTGGGCATCTTGCCCCAACGGGTGACCGTCATCTCCAACGGGGTGGACACGGCCCTCTTCTCGCCCCGCCCTGCTCCACCTGGGGAGGTGCCCCTTCTCCTCTACATTGGCACCTTGGCCGGCTGGCAAGGGTTGGATACCCTTCTGGCAGCCATGCCCTTCGTCCTGGAAGAGCATCCTGCCCGGCTCAAGATTGTAGGCCAGGGCCGCAGGGAACAGCGCAAGGCCTTGCAAAAGCGCATCCGTAAGATGGGCCTGGCCCAATGGGTCAGCCTGGAAGATCCTGTGTCTCATGAGACCATTCCCCAGGTGATCCATCAAGCCTACCTTGGCCTGGCACCCCTGGCCTTCAACGACCGCAATGTCACCCAGGGCTGTTGCCCGATCAAAGTGCTGGAATACCTGGCCTGTGGCAGGCCCGTTGTGGCGGCCAACCTGCCGGCGGTACGAGAACTGGTCTGTGATGGTCAGGAAGCGCTGCTCTTCACCCCAGACGACCCTGCCGACCTGGCCCGCTGCATTTTGACTTTACTGAATGACCCGCCTCTGGCCGAGCGATTGGCCAGGGCCGGTTGCCAGCGGGTCCGTCGTGAGTTCACCTGGGAGATCGCCCAGCAGAAACTGTTGGACGTTTATGAAAGGCTGCTGGAAGAGAGCAGCGTTTCCCTCAGTGCCTTCGCCTAACCACACAATTTCCGGATAGGCTCTTGACATTGTTAAATTCGGGCTTTTTGACCTCTCCTAACCCCTCCCGTACCCTCCCCTTCCCTCTGGTTCCCTCCCCCGTTTCGGGGGAGGGTTAGAGTGGGGGTGGGTGAGGTAGGCGCCGGACGGCAAATCTAACAATGTCAAGTTAGGGTAACTCTGGCCTCAAGGCGTGGTCATAGGAGGTGGTCCCCTCCCAGTAATTGGCGGTAGATGCGGAGGTTGTTGTTCAGTTCGTGCTGGGGTGTATAATGGCGCAGGATCGTCTCCCTGGCTGACCAGCCTAATTTCCGGCGTTGAGCGGCGTCAGCCAGAGCAGCCAGAATGCGGTCAACGAGGGCCTGACTGTCCCGAGAGGGGACGAGGAGGCCGTTTTGGCCATCCTCGATCACATCGGCGATACCGCCCACATGGGCGGCCACCACGGTGCGCTGGCAGGCCATGGCTTCCAGCAGGACGTTGGGCAGACCATCGCGCAAAGAGGGTATCACAACCAGGTCCATGATGTTGTAGTAGTCTATCAGCTCGGATTGAAGGACATAGGGGACGAACTGGATAGAGAGTTGGGGATGGCGCCGGCGGAAGAGCTGGTAAACCTCTTCGTCCTGAGGCCGGAACTTGCCGATCAGGAGCAGATGGGCGTCTACTTTGGCAGCCACCTGGGCGAAAGCTTTCAGCAAGAGAGCCAGGCCCTTTTTGGCCCGCGCTTCGCCCACAAAGCCCAGCACATAGCCCTGGTTCAGTCCCAATTTGTCGCGCAGCGCGGCGTTGGGAGGGCCGGGATGGAACAGTTCGGCATCTACCGAGTTGGGGACGTGATACACCCCCTGACGGTCCACCAACGCCAGCACCTTGCGCTTCAGGTCGTGAGTGACCGCTGTCACCGCGTCGGCCTGCTGCAGGGCATACATGATGAAAGGAGCCCGGTTCGGGTCGAAGATGAGCCGGTCCAGGTCGTTGCCCCGCACACTGACCACTGACCGGGCGCCCAGGTAACGGGCCGCATAGACAGCCAGGTAGCCAGCATAAGCCGCAAAGAAACCGTGCAGCAGTTCAAAGGCAAGCGCGCGGCCCAGGCCCGTCACCAATTCGAACCACTCGGTCAGAGTGTCGGGCATCTTGGGCTGGGGGCCGAGACGATGCACCGTCACTCCTCTTTCCACTGCTTCTTGTACTTCCCCAGGTGGCAGAGAGGCACCCGGCACACAAACATGCACCTCATGGCCAGCCTGGGCCAGAAGCCGGGCATTGCGTTCAGTGGAAATGGCCAGCCCGCCTACATCCGGCGGATACGTATCAGCGAGAAGACAAACCCTGTACCGTCGCATCTACAGCTTTTCCCCAAAGGAGATTTGCATGGCTGAAAAATGTCAGATGACCATCGGATTCCTCATTCCCCGCCCTTGCGAGAACAAAGCCCGCTCCACCTGCATTCAATGCGGCAAGGCGATCTGCGACGAACACGCTGTCATCCTGGACACCGGGATTGTCTGCGTTGCCTGCCATGAGGGGCGAGAGGCAGTGGCGGTCACCCCTCTGGTGCCGTACTTACCCCGCGCCCGGTACAGAGAAGAGGACTTTGCCCTCTTTGAGGGACCTGAGAAAGCCAGCGACGTCTTTGCCGAAATGAGCTGACCATCAGCCATCAGCCACCAGCGCATGCAGATAGCGATTCTGAGCGAGGAAATCATCGCAGCAGCGGCAGATTTCCAGAGGTTGCTCATGCATACGGGCGCGGAAGGCTCGATAGCTTTCCCCCTGCCAGATCTCGGTGAAGGAGGTATGGAGAAGGTTCCCCAGGGGCCTGGGCAGCCCGCGGGTCATGCAGCAGGCATAGACACGGGCGTTGGGAGTAATGAGGGTGTGGGTCCAGGGGGCATAGCAGGGCTGTGTGTCATAGAGGCCCAGGGCGTAGCGACCCATCTTGCTTTGCTCAATTTCTGCCTTCTCGGTGCCAAAAGGGTATGCTTCCCTCTCGGAATCCAGTAAGCCATATTCCAGGCCCCGGCTGGCGATGACGGGGGCGATGCGTTCATTGTAGTCCTGGATGCGGCGTTTGTTCAGGAGCAATCCGCCGGTGGGGTCATCCACCGGAATCAGGGTCAGGCGGTCGGCTCCCACTTCATGCGCCAGCTCGGGTAAAGCGGCCAGACTTTCGTAGTTGGTGCGCATGATGACCGTGTTGAGCCGGATTTTGGTTTTAGCCCTGGCTTTGTGGATCGCTCGGCGCAGATGGTGCAATCCTTTGACGGTTCTCTTCCACGCCCCTCTGGTCCGGATGCGGTCATGAATCCTGGCCTCTGGCGAGTCAAGGGAGACACTGACGCTCTTCACCCCGCTGGCAACCAGGCGTTCTGCGCTCTCGAGGGTTAGCAAGGTGCCATTCGTGGTCAGGTTGACCTGAATCCCTCTGGCCACCATCTCCTCGATGAGCTCAAAGAGGTCCTCACGCAGCAGCGGCTCTCCCCCCGAAAGGTGGATCTTACCGCAACCCAGCTCTGCCAGCTCGTCAATGGTGGCCCTGAGCAGCTCCGGTGAGAGGGTATTGCGCCGCTCCTGACGCCAATAGTTGCACATTTGGCAGCGTAGATTGCAGCGCCAGGTCAGTTTGATTTTCACATAGAGCGGCTTATAGGGTTCGTTGGTCGCCACACAGGCGCGGAAGGTCGCCCGGTCAGCGGCTATACTTTCGAGATGATACATCGTCTTCGTCCGGTGGTAGCTTTCAGCCAAAGCTGAGGAATCGGTCAGGCTGGGTCAGTCAACATCCAAAAGGACAATCCTGCGAGTAGTATAGTGGAAAACCAGATGGTTGTCAATACCGAGGTGTGATTATGGAAAAAATCCGTACCTTTATCGCCATCGAACTTGACGAGGGCCTCAAAAACTGCCTGACCCAACTCCAGGAGCAATTCAAAGGCGAAGCACCCCAAGGCAGCGTGCGTTGGGTCAGGCCAGAGGGCATCCACCTGACCTTAAAATTCCTGGGAGAGGTACCGGCCAACCGCATGGAGGAGATTACCCAGGCTTTACGAAAAAGCTGTCAGGGGTTTGCGCCTTTCTCCCTCTCATGCAGCGGGGTGGGCTGCTTCCCCGACCTCAAACGCCCCAATGTGGTGTGGGTCGGCGTTCAGGAGGGAACGGGCACCTTAGCCCGACTGCAGAGAGCCATCGAAGAG
>JBBIJG010000274.1:0-4633 GCA_037446095.1 Caldilineae bacterium | reverse complement strand
TTGTAGGGAAACCTGGCCGGGTCCGCAAAGTGTTCTTCCGTCAAGAAATAGGCTTTGACGTCATCCCCAGCCACCGCCCGGAGGGGTTCGACTGTGCCCTGAAGCATGGCCCGCATCATGGCCGGGTTGGTCTTGAAGATGGCCGAAGCCAACGGGAGCTGGCCCGGCGACCAGCCGTAGGCCATGATGGGGATGTCCTTCTCAATGGCTATCCTCAGGGCGATCCCTTTGGCCAGGCCCATGCACGAGGTGCAAATATTGCTGGCCCGATCCAGGGCTTTCTGAGGATAGAAGTCGTGCTCCATCGAAGCCACGAAGACGCGCCTCAGGAGATCAAAACGCGGCTTGACGGCGATCAAGTCCACCCCCAGATTCTCGGCGACCCGCTCCAGGTTGCGCCGCGCCGTCTCCGAGACGAAACCGTTGTCAAAGGTGAAGGCCAGCACCTTCAGGCCGAACCGCTCTTTCAGGAGGGCCAGGGTGTAGGTGCTGTCCTTGCCGCCACTCCAGCTCATCAGACACTCGTAGCCGCCATCCCGCCGACACTCCGCCACGATCCGCTCGAATTTGGATCGCAACTTCTCTTTTTGCGTCTCAAGTTGGTCCCGACGTTTCTGGTAACTGAGGCAGCGGTTGCACACGCCGTCTTCATTAAGTTGAATCCCTGGAAAGGTTTCCGGCAGGATGCATTGAGTACATCGTTTCATGAATCAAGGGCCTTTCCCACACAGCGCTTCATCTCCCCCATAGTTGCCACTGGCCGGGGGGCGAAATCCTCGACGAACAGGCGATGAACCAGTTGGGTGGACAGCACCCCGGCCAAAGCCATGTTGTCTCGCTCACTCAACTCCAGCCCTCGCCGGCACTTGGCCACCAACCGGGAAACAGCATCGGCGTCAAAGTAGCCGCTGGCGACAATCGATTCCGGTGAGAGCAACTCTTCTACATAATCCAGGTCGTTTGAGATTTGAGACTTGAGATTGGAGATTGGAGAGGGGAAGAAGCTCCTCTGGATGGGAGCCCGGTAGGGCTTTTTGGGACGGAGGCAGACCTCGGTCGGCAGAAAGTCCCTCATGCTCCGCTTGAGGATGTATTTCTCGTTCAGACCCCGCAACTTGAGGTGCGGCGGGATGTGGTTGCAGAACTCCACCACGCGGTGGTCCAGGAATGGGAACCGCCCTTCCACCGAGTGAGCCATCAGCATCCGGTCCCCCTGAGACGACAGCAGATATTCGGACATAAATAGGGTGACCTCAATGTACTGAGCCTGAGAGAGGGGAGCCCAACGCCTGAAGTCGCCGTTCAATTCTTGTCTCAAGGTGTCCGCAGGATCGTGTCCGGCCACAACGGCCTGCATCTCGGCGGAGAACAGCCTCTTGAGCGCGGCCGTATTGCGCCAGCGCACAGAGTGGGAGTAGACTGGGTCCTCCACATCGGTCAGCCCTGCTTTGAAGAAGGCCCCAAGGTACGCCTCATTTTGACCCGAAAGCTGGGAGATGTAAGGGTACAGCCGGCGCAGCAACAGGGGCCGAATACGGGAATCGGGCTGCCTGGCCCAGAACCGACGCACCTTGGCTTCTTTGTAGATGTTGTAGCCGGCCAGGAACTCGTCCGCCCCCTCGCCGGTCAGGACGACCTTGAAACCGCTCTCGTGCACCAATCGGGAGAGCAGGTACATGGGTGCTGGCGAAGTGCGCAGGACAGGCATCTCGGTGTGCCAGATGACCTGGGGGAACACCCGCCCGATGTCGGCTGCGGTACATTCCACCTGGCTGTGCTCCGTCCCCAGGAAAGCCACCATGACTTCTTGGTACTCCCGTTCGTCAAAATCGGGATCGGAGAAGGCGATGGAAAAAGTGCGCAGATGGTTGGAGGTATGGTTCCGTATCAGGGTGGTAATGGTGGAAGAATCGAGACCACCACTCAGGTAGGCCCCCACCGGCACGTCGGCCCGCAGGCGCAACCGGGTGGCGTCCACCAGCAACTCCCGCAACCTTTCCGCGTAGTATTCTTCGGACCTCTCCTCGCTGGCGCCGTCCTCTGGGAAAGTGAGACCCCAGTACCGCTGTATCTTGACTTCACCGTCCTTGGCTACCAGAAAGTGGCCGGGGGGCACCTCGAAGATGTCCCGGAAAATGGTGCGCGGGGAAACCGTCGTCCAGAAGGTGAAGACCTGAGCCAGGGAAAGGGGGTCAATTTCGGCCCTCACCCGCGGGTCAACCAGCACGGCCTTGATCTCCGAACCAAAGATCAGAGCTCCTTCGGCAATGGTGTAGAACAGAGGCAGGATGCCCAGGTGATCGCGGGCCAGCATCAATGTCCTCGACCGCGTGTCCCATAGGGCAATGGCGAATTGCCCGTTAAGGTGCTCCAGGCAAGCGGGGCCGTATTCTTCGTACAGGTGAACGATCACCTCGGTGTCCGAAGCGGTGGCGAAGCGGTGGCCTTTGGCCTCTAGACCAGGGCGCAACTCGATATAGTTAAATATCTCGCCGTTGAAGACGATCCAGACGGTCTCATCCTCGTTGCTGATGGGCTGCTGGCCTCCGGCCAGGTCAATGATGCTCAGCCGGGCGTTACCCAGCCCCACCTGATTGTCCCGGTATGTCCCAAATTGGTCGGGGCCACGGTGGCGGATCATGGCCAGCATCTCCAAAAGGCGCTGCTCGTCAATGGGGTGAGCTCTGGTCAGGTTCAGCGTGCCAATTATGCCGCACATGTTCCCTCTAGGCCTGTAGTTGAATGGTATTCTAGCATCTCAAATCGGTCTTCTTGATCTTGCCCGAGGGGGTCTTGGGGAGCTCCGACCGAAACTCGATGTACTTGGGGACCATGAAATCCTCCAGATGCCGGGAGCAGTGTCTCAGGACATCCCGTTCGGTCAGGGTGTTGCCATCCCGCCGGACCACGAAGGCCTTGATCGCTTCACCCAGGATGTCGTCGGGCACGCCGATCACTGCCGCCTCCACCACCCCGTCTAGGCTGTAGAGCACGTTTTCCACTTCTTTGGGGCTGACTTTCTCACCCCGGCTCTTGATGATGTCGTCCTTGCGGGCCACAAAATACAGGAAGCCCTCTTCGTCCATCTTGAAGAGGTCGCCAGTGTAGAGTACCTGCTCCCCTGGGATGGGGCCGGGGCGGTAACGCTCGGCTGTTGCCTCCGGCTTCTCCCAGTAGCCGCGCATGACATGGGAGCCGCGCACCACCAGTTCACCGACCACCCCGGGGCCGACACGGTGGCCATTCTCGTCCACGATCCAGACCTCGGTGTTGGGGATGGCGATGCCCACGGAGTCCGGCCGCCGGTCCAGCTCTTCGGGCGGGAGGTAAGAGACCCGCTTGCACTCGGTCAGGCCGTACATAGAGTACAGGGCAGCCCAGGGGAATTTCTGGCGCAGTTGCCGGATGTGGCTGGGAGGCAGAGCCGCGGCCGTGTTGGTGATGTAGCGCAGACTGGAGAGGTCGTACCGACTCAGGTCCATCTGTAACAGGATGGCGAACATGGTCGGCACCCCTGGAAAGCCGGTGACCCGTTCCTTTTCCATCAGCCTCAGTACCGCCGCCGGGTAGGCGAAGGACTTTTCCAGAACCAGTGTGCCCCCGAACTTGAAGGTCATCAGCAGTTGATACAGGCCATAGTCAAAGGACAGCGGCAGGACATTGATGACAATGTCTTCAGGGACGTTTTTCAGATATTGGATGATCGAAGAAGCAGCGGCCACTACGTTAGAATGGGCCGACATGACTCCCTTGGGCTCCCCGGTGGTGCCTGAAGTATAGATCAGGCAGGCCAGGTCCACGTCAATGCATTTCTGGGGCGGCAACTGGTTAGGGTAGGTCTGTTGCAGGGCCGCGAAAGACAGGAGCTCTCTCTGGCTTGTCGCAGCTTGGTCGGCTTCCTTTCCACACAGGACCACCATCCTCAGCGATGGCACCCGGCCTTGCAGTTCCTCCAGCCTCTCCAACTGGCGGGCCTGGGTCACTAACCCCGTGGCCCGGCAGTCATTCAAGATGTAGGCCAGCTTATCCAGCTTGGTAGTGGGGTTGATGACCAGGAAGACGGCTCCCGCTTTGAGGATGGCAAAGATGGCCACTGCTGCTTCCACCGAGTTGGGCAGGTAAATGGCCACCCGGTCGCCACGCTGCACTCCGTGGTCCAGCAGGGCCTGAGCCAAGCGGTTGGCCTGGGCATCTATCTCTTGATAAGTCAACCGCTGCTCCTGAAAGACTAATGCTACTTTGTCCGGTGTTCGGGCGACGCTGTTCTGTAAGAAATCCTGGACTAGCATGGTAGCACCTCTGGAGCAGAGGCTAGCTGGCCAGCTTGCGCCGGACGTAGGCAGCCAGTTGGGCGACAGAATCAAAATTCTGGGGCACAATCTCTTCGTCTTCTACGGTGATGCCGAAGGTCTCCTCCACGAACATTACCAGCTCCAGGACGCCAGTGGAGTCTACGATCCCCTCCTCCAGGAACGAAGCCTCGTCCTCCAGTTCGTATCCGTTGTCACTGAACAAAAAATTCTCGGCCAGATACTGGCGGATCTGAGGCTCGATGAGCATCTCTTTGCCAGACATCTTTCCCCCTTCTGTCCCGCTACAGGTCAAAATTAGTATACAGTTCAAAGGTTAGATT
>JBBIJG010000273.1:0-4634 GCA_037446095.1 Caldilineae bacterium | reverse complement strand
AAAAGTTCCCAACATGCCCAGGAGCCGCTGCGTCAGAACCTCAACCTCAGGGCGGGCCCCCAGGAACACCAGGGCGACCAGCAGGTCGTTCCACACCCACACGAACTGAAAAATGGCGAACGAGGCCAGGGCCGGCACCGAGAGTGGCAGGATCAGGCGCGTGAAGACGGTAAAGTGCGAGGCGCCGTCAATAAAGGCCGACTCGAGGATGTCCCTGGGCAGCGAGCTGATATAATTATACAGGAGGTAGATGGCCAACGGCAAGCCGAAACCGGTGTGAGCCAACCATATACCCAGGAAGGTCCCGCTCAGACCAAACGCAATATAGTCCTTCAGGATGGGGATCAGGGCAATCTGCAGCGGCACAACCAGCAAGGCCACTACGCTGATGAAGAGCAGCCTGCGCCCGGGAAACTGTATCCAGGCGAAGCCATAGGCGGCAAAGGCAGCAATCAAGATAGGAATCACAGTCGCCGGAATCGTGACCGTCATGCTGTTCAACACAGCACCGAACAGATTGATCTCCTCTTGCCCCTTCCTGATCTTCTCTTGCAGGCGAGGGTCCTCCCCGGCGGCGCCCAGAACAATCCGATAGTTGTCTAAGCTCAGGTTGGCTTCGGCCGGATTCCGAAAGACGGTCCACCAGCCTGAGGAGACGACATCGTCACCCGAGCGAAAAGAGCTGACGAGTAAACCGATTGTCGGTGTAGTCCAGAGGGCAGCAATGACGCTCAGCGCCCCGTATACAAAGATCTTCGCGAGCAGATTCTTTCCTTTTGCGGCCATCAGAATGCCTCTGTTTGCTGGGTAAACTGGCGCAGGTTGTAATACATCACCGGGATGACTGTGACCAGAAGGACGATGGCGATCGCGGCACCGCGCCCGAAGTGAAACGCTCTGAACATCTGGGTATATTGCTCGTTGGCGATCACCTGCGTGCCAAAGTTACCGCCTGTCATGGATTGGACGATGTCAAAGATTTTCAACGTAAAGAGGATAATCGTGGTTGACACGGTGACAAGCGTGCCTCGAATATGAGGGATGATGATATTGAAGAAGACCTGAACCTCGTTGGCGCCGTCAATCCGGCCGGCCTCCAGGAGTTCGCCTGGAATCCCCTTGATGGCAGCCGAGATAATCACCATGGCGTATCCGGTTTGCAGCCAGATGAGAATGGCGATTAAGAATAAGGTGTTCCACGGTTGCATTAGGAGCCAGGCCTGGGGTTTCCCGCCCAGAGCTGTCATAACGGCGTTGAGCACACCGATCTGATCTGCGCCTGGGGGCCTGAATTCGTACATGAATTTCCAGATCACGGAGGCTCCCACCATCGAAATCGCCATGGGCATAAAGATTAATGCCTTGATAAATGTCTCAAAGGTGGGGTTTGTACGGTCAGCCAGAACGGCGATGAGCAGGCCAAAACCTACGCTAAACCCGGTGCCTACCACCAACCACATCAGGTTGTTGCGAAAGGATTCCGTCATAGCCTTGCTGGTAAAGGCGTAAACATAGTTTTCGAAACCAACGAAATTCTTCCCATTCGCGTCAAACAGGCTGACATAAAAAGACCTCAGCGTAGGTATAAACAGGTACCAAGCCAGGATGACCAGGGCAGGCCCGACGAAGATGAAGGGCGTCAGGCATCTCCTCCACGGTGGCGGAAATTGCTCGATCACCAAATTGGCGACAAGGAACAAAGCCATAGCTCCATCCACGCCCCAAACGATGGCCACAATCGCCATGATCCACTGCGGCGCTTGGCTGTCCCGCAGAAAGATAAAGCCCCGCCAAAGGATCACAAAGGTGACCGCAGGAATGAACAGGGAGACGAACACGTGGCCAAGGTTGGTGGCAAGCCACTGCAGAATCCCGGTTGGTCTATCTACCTCTTCAGCATGTTGCATCTGCGCCTCTCCCCAAAAAACGAGCGAGGAAAACAGGGTGGGTACCAGGCCACTGCCCTCCGTGCCCACCCTGCTTTCGGAGTCGTAACTGCTCGCCCTGCTCGGCTTGGATTTGCAATCCAAGCCCAAATCGCCCAAGTATGGTAGGGCTCTGTACCCTATACGGTAGGGATACCATCCCTACCCACATTCTGGCCCGTTTGACCCGCCGGATTACAAATCCGGCGGGAGCGGGTGAGCAGTTACTCGGAATCATTGTATTCAGTTATTGGCCCGTGGCAGACGGTTAGAACCGCCACAAGGTGATAGCTTTCAGCTATTACGGCATGGAAGCGTCAATATCCGCCAGGGCTTCATCCAGGGTCCTGGCCCCACTGACCCAATCTGTGACACCCTTCCAGAAAGCCAGATTGAGTTCGGAGGCCATCATGTCAGAGCCATCAAAACGCGCAGCGGTTGCCTTTGTGATGGCCTCTGCCATGGTCCTCTCAAGCTTGGTCGGATACCAGCTCAGATCCTGGTTCACGTGGGGGAACAGTGCGCCGCCTTGTTCCGCCCAGGGTTTCACCGAGTCGGGGGTTCCCAGGAATTCGATGAACTTGCGCACTTCGGGCCGGTCCTTGCCCTTGAATACGACGTACTGGTCGCCACCCACTTCCAATGTAAACGGAAGTGACTCATCAATGGGCGGCATCATAAAGACACCCACTTGGTTGTCCAGGTCAGCCTGCACGTCCGCCGGGAAAAAGTTGGTGACAAAGCTGCCCTGCATGTGCAGCCAGCACTTGGGTGAGTCACCAAACAGCCATTTGGGAGGTTCCTTAAAGTCCGTCAGGGCGATGGTCTGTGCACCGCCATAGACTGCGTCGGGATCCATCCAAATGCCATCCAGGATCTCCCAGGCCTTCCTGACTTCAGGGGAGTCGAACTTGATTTCATGGGCAACCCATTTGTCGTAGACCTCGACCGGTTGGGTGCGCAGCAGGATGTTCTCAATCCAGTCTGTACCTTTCCAGCCGGTGGCGGCGCCGGACCCGATCCCATCGCACCAGGGAGCGATGCCGGTCTTTTTCATCTCCTCGGTGAGAGCCATCAGCTCGTCCCAAGTGGTCGGGACCTTGAAACCGGCTTTCTCAAAGGCCGGTTTGTTGTACCAGGTCCAGCCCTTGGCGTTCACCCGGTGGAACATGCCGTAAGGGGTGCCATCAACTGAGGAGAGCTCTTTCCACGCCGGTGTGTATTGTTTATCATAGACTGCCAGGGCCTCATCCCACAAAGGAACCAGGTGTCCCTCCCGGGCGAGCTTGGCCACCGCACCGGGCTGAGGGAAGGCGGCGATGTCAGGTGGGTCGCCGGCCTCGACGCGCACGGTGATCAGAGTCTCGAACTCGGCAGTGCCGGAGTAGATGACATCAATGTTGGGGTTCTGCTCCTCGAAGACTTTGATCACGTTGTTGAAGGCGGTTTCCTCTTCGGCGCGGAAGGGGCCAAGGATAAAGACTTTCCCGGTATCCGCACCGGCCTCCACCGGCACAGGGGTGGCGGTGACCACCACTTCCTTTTCTACTTCTTTGGTGACCTCGACCTTCTTCTCGACCACCACGGTCTCCTTGACTATTTTCTCCACGACCTCCGGAGTCGGTGTGGGACCGCAGGCGGCCAGGATCAACGTGGTGATGATCAACAAGCTGAGAATACGAAACGCTTTCATCTTCTTTCTCCTTTTCCTTTTTAAGTATTGGGGCACGCAGTTATGCCCGAGGACCTTTTTGTGAGCTCAAGGTGAGCTCACCCCTACACGCGCATTTCGCCGTTTCATCACCTCCTTCCCTACACAGAACATTAGGATTCGGTCGGAGACCTTTGCCCATCGGAGGCCGCGATCCGTCGGTAAATAGCTTCCTTGTCAAGGGTCTCGGTGATGGGACCTACTGTTCCCACCTTCATTTCGGCCACTTCACGGCCAAAGAGGACCGCCTCGTACAGCGAGCGACCGTCCAGGGTAGCCACCAGAAATCCGGCCCAGAAGGCATCGCCGGCGCCGGTGGCATCGGTGACCGGCACTTCCCGAGACTTCACATGGATCAACTGCCCCTCCTCGTAGATACAGATGCCCTGTGGTCCCTGGGTCAGGATCACCCTCTCCACGCCCCAATCACGAAAACGTCGAATGCAGTCAGAGGCCGAAAGGTCCGATCCAAATAGCCGCTGACAGTCAACTCGGGATGGCTTGACGACGTCCACGTATCTGCAAGCCTCAGCCAGCACCTCAGCCACTGGCCGGTCGGCCTCCCACAAACTGGGATGGTAATTGGTGTCGAGAGAGGTCAGGCAACCTCGAGCCCGTGCCCGGCGCAGCGTGTCTAAAACAGCCGTGCGGCTGGATTCCTGGGACAGGGCAAAGGCCGAGGTGTGCACCGTTCTAGCCCGTTCAATGGCTGCCTGAGGCACGTCTTCCGGCGACAGGCGGGCGTCGCTACCCCGATAGATGACGAAATCTGCGGTGGTTGTGCTGCGGGTGATAAAGGCCATGGTGGTGCGTGTTGAGACATCCATCCTCAGATAGTCCGTAATGATCCCCCGTTGCTCCATCTCTAGACGCACGAACCTTCCAAAAGGATCGTTGCCTACCCGGGCCACCACTGCTGCCCGGCCGCCCAGCCGGGCCACGTTGACCGCCAAGTTGGTCACCGAGCCGCCCAGGTAACGACGAAACCCGTTGGCCTG
>JBBIJG010000272.1:0-4637 GCA_037446095.1 Caldilineae bacterium | reverse complement strand
GATGTATTGAGCCAGCTCCTCGTAGGTTACGCCATAGCCCACCCTCAGGCCGGCCAGCCCGTACACCTTGGCAAAAGTTCGGGTCACCAGGACGTTTCGCCCTTCTCGAACGTAGGACAGCGTGTCGGGGAACAGTTCGGGGTCGGCGTATTCCCGGTAGGCTTCGTCAACGACCACCAGCACTGAGGGAGGAACCTTGCTCAGAAAATCGTCCAATTCAGCCCGGCCAATAGTCGTGCCGGTGGGGTTGTTAGGGTTGCAGAGAAAGATCAGCCGGGTGCGGTCGGTGATGCTGGCCAGCACGCGGGGCAAATCACAGGTGAAATCGTCTTTCAGGTCTACGAAGACGCATCTACCTCCGCAGATATTGACCAGGATTTCGTACATCACAAAAGTGGGCGGACACAGGATGGCCTCATCCCCCTCCTCGCAGAGGAAAGCCCGCGTGATCATGGCCAGCACATCGCAGGAACCGTTGCCGGTGATGAAGCACTCTGCGCTCAGGCCGCTATCGCTCAAGGTGCTGGCCAGTTTGGCTCGCAATTCGTCATCGGCCTGGGGAGGATAACGGTGCATATCCATCAGGGTTCTCTGCATCGCCTCCATTGCCAGAGGGGAAGGCCCCAGGGCGTTCTCGTTGGAAGCCAGCTTGATGACTTCCTCCAGGCCGTACCTGCACTGGATTTCCTCGATAGAGGTACCGGCCGTATACAATTGGGCCGAACAGATGTAAGGGTTCAGTTTCAGATCTTTCATGGGGTGGCTCTCCTTTTCTCCTTCAACGCTTTCAAAACTTTTTCCGCCGTGATAGGCAGGTCTTTGATCCTGACTCCCACGGCATCGTAGACGGCGTTGGCGATGGCCGGGGCAGTAGGGTTGTTGGCCGGCTCAGCCATGCCTTTGGCTCCAAAAGGCCCCTCTGGGTCAACGGTTTCCACGATAATGGTGTCAATTGGCGGCATGTCCAGCGCCGTGGGCAGGGCGTAATCGGCAAAGTTGGGGTTGAGCAGCCGGCCTTTCTCCAATACCAGCTCCTCGTACAGGCCATAGCCCAGGCCCATAGATACTCCCCCCTCGATCTGGCCCTCCACGGTCATAGGGTTGATGGCCCGCCCCACGTCGTGAGCGGCGGCTATTTTCAGCACCTTCACTGCCCCTGTTTCGGTGTCCACCTCCACCTCAGCGGCCTGGGCGGCGAAACCGTAGGTCGCCGAGATGTTGCCTCGAAACCCCTTGTCCTGTTTCTCCGTGGGAGGCTCATACCAGCCCCGGGCCAGGATGACACTCCCATCGGGTCGGAAGTGCCCGGCCCGGATAGCCTTGGCGTAGGGGATGCCTTCCTCCGGCTCGCCCTTGACGAAAATCTGCCCCTGGCGCAGGTCCAGGTTCTCGACCTTCTGGCCATAGGCCTGGGCAGCCGCTTCCAGGATCTGCCGCTTGGCCTCGGCCGCGGCCAGACGGGCCGAGTTCCCGGCAATGAACGTAGTGCGGCTGGCGTGGGCACCCACATCCCAAGGGGTGATGGCCGTATCGGTGTTGATCACCGTGATGTTCTCCACTGGCACCCCCATCTCTTCGGCCACGATCTGAGCAATGATGGTCTCTGAACCCTGGCCCATGTCACTGGAGCCGGTGATCACGGTGACTTTGCCATAGTCGTCCACTTTGATGGTGGTGCCGCAGCCATCAGAGGGGTAGATGCGGGCCCCACCGCCCACGTGCAACTGCCCGGCTATGCCCACCCCACGGACACTCCCCCCCGGTCCGCCCTCACATGGGGGAGGATGTTTGCCGCGCTTCTCCCACCAGCCGATGCTTTGCGCTGCCTTCTGGAGGCACTCGCTAAAGCCACAGGTAGTGATCTTGACCCCCTGGCCAGTGACATCGCCGGGCTGATTAGCGTTCTTCAAGCGAAACTCCAGAGGGTCCATGCCCAATTCGTGGGCCAGCATGTCCATGTGAGATTCCACCACGAAGGTGGCTTGGGGATTGCCATAGCCCCGCATGGCTCCGGCGTAGAGATTGTTGGTATAGACCACCAGCACGTCGTACTTGACGTGGGGCACCCGATACAGAGAGGAAATGGTCATCATCATCACCAGCGGAGTGGTGGCGCCCCAGGAAGTGTAGGCCCCGTTGTCGAGGATCATCCGGGCCTGGCGGGCCATCAGGGTGCCATCCTTTTTGGCGCCACTCTTGATGTCGCAGATCACCGACTGGCGGGTGGGCGAAGCGATGAACTCCTCTTCACGGGTGAAAGTGATCCGCACCGGACGGCCCGTCATCTGGGCCAACAGGACGCAGATGGGCTCGAAGGGATAGGTGTCCAGCTTGCTGCCGAACCCTCCACCGATGGTGGCTTTGATGACCCGGATTTTTTCCGGCGGGATCTTCAAAGCCGTGCTCAGTTCCCGCTGGGACATGAAAGGCATTTGGCTGGAATTCCAGACGGTAAGGTTGCCCGCGTTGTCGAAGCTGGCCAAGCAGAAGGAGGTGCCCATACAGCAGTGGGCGACCCGGGGCAGGGTGAAGCGGTCTTCGATCACCACGTCCGATTCGGCAAATCCTCTTTCCACATCACCGTGGAAGTAGGATTGAGTCATCATGGCCAGGATGTTCCTCTCCACCCCCTCGTGGATGAGGGGCGCACCCGGCTGCACGGCTTCCTCCGGATCGAAGACGGCCGGCAGGTCCTCGTACTCCACCTGGATTAGCTCCAGGGCCTCCTGGGCCGTGTCCTCGTCCACCGCCGCCACTGCTGCGATCTCGTCCCGGAAGGAACGCACCTTGCCTGTCTTGAGGATAGGGTTGTCGCGGGCAAAGCCGACGCGAATGTCAGGAATGTCGTAACCGGTGATCACCGCTTTGACCCCCGGCAGTTTCCTGGCCCGGCTGGTGTCAATGTTCAGGATGCGGGCGTGGGCGCGTTCACTACGCAGGATTTTGCCGTAGAGCATCCGGGGCAGTTTCATGTCATGGCCGTAGACCGCCCGCCCTGTAACTTTGTCTATCGCATCCAGTTTGGGCACTCGCTTGCCAATAAAGGCAAATTCTTCTGTCATCATTGACCTCCTCACAGATTTGGTTGTCCGCCGTTCAGCACCGCCTTTGGTATGGCGTGACACTGCGTTTCCAGCCCGTTGCGTCAGAGAATCACCAGAGGAATTCTATGAACGCGGGCAAAAGCTCGCGTTCGGATGAAAATGAGGTGAGCGCAGGGCAAATCCCAGATTTGCCCTGCATTTTCAGGGAAGCCGGGGCGTTCCAACTTGTAACTCAACGTGGTCAGCGACTCCAAGGTCCGTGGTGGCCGCCAGACGTTCTCCCCGGGCTGAATACCAGCCGATGGCAAAGCGCACACCCTGAGCGATGACCTCCGGCGGCCCGCTCAGGGGATGCTCGTCCCGCACCACCTCACCGGCCTTCCATAACGTCGTCGAATAATGGCCCTGCACGGGCGGGGAGTCGCTCTGAGCCACAATGTTCCCCTCCGCATCCAGCAGATGGACAAAGACGGTATAGTCAGCCTCTAGAGGCTCCAGACAAAGCCAGTAGAGGACCAGGCTCAGGCGACCGTCCTCTCCCTCCAGAACCTCATAGGCCAGCAGGGAGATCCAGCCGGCGAAGTTTGCCCTCACCAGACGGGGGAGACGCTCCCGCCAGAAGGGATCGGTGACCGTTTGGGGAGAGGTCACCAGGTTTTCGCCATAGGGATTGATTTCATAGACAAAATCTCCTCTGGACTCGTGAACGGGCCGCAAGGTCAGGGAGCGAGCCAGTTGCCAGCGGCCGTCTGTTTCCCAGGCACCTCGGTTGAAACCCTGTTCCCCAGAGTGCACGATCAGGTAGCGCACCCCTTGCCTCCCCAACTCCTGGAGAGCGGCTATAGCCTCCTGGTCGGGAAAGCCGGACAGCCGGCGGGCCAACTCCGGCTGCCGGCCGGGGGTAAGGCCGCTGTAGCCGTTGACCAGTTTCTTCCAGTGGATGGTGCTGGCGTAGAGCCGTTTGGTCTCGGGATACTCAGGCTGAGGCGCGCTGTAGAAAGGGACCTCCACGATGGCGTAATCGTCTCCATGGCGGGCCAGCCAGCGGTAGACCTCCGGCAGTTGGGCCGTGCTGCCCACCTGAGCCAGGGGGATCGGAGCGGCGTATCCCTCGGCCAGGAGGCCCAATCCCAGCACCAGGGACAGGCCATACCTCCACCCTTTCCTCCGGGCCCAGGCCAAGATGCTCGCCAGGCTGAAGCTCAGCAAAAGGCTCATGGCCAAAAGGCCGACCACCAGCCAGCGCGGCGGCACGCGCATCAGGTTCAGAACGGGGAATTCGGCCAGCAAACGGTAAGGCATGGGGATGGTCACCCCCAAACCCTCCAGACGCAGAAACGGACCGAAGGTCAGCAGGATGGACAGGATCAGGATAACCCAGAAAATGCCTACCAGTTTTTTGATGGCGGATGGCCGATCCGCCAGGAACAGGGAGTCCCTTCTACTCCAGAACATCGCCAGTGAAAACGCGGTCAGGACCGAAGCCAGGAGGCCGGGAAACAGGGTGTGTTCTTCGACGAAACCTGGCCTGGTACGGAAAGGGGCGGTCAACAGGCCAAAAAGCCGGTTGGCGGGATAAGCTGCCAGGTAATC
>JBBIJG010000271.1:2741-4654 GCA_037446095.1 Caldilineae bacterium | reverse complement strand
GGGGTGCCCGTCGGAGCAACTGTATCCGTGGGTGTCAGTGTATCCGTTGGCCGCAACGTGGCCGTAGCCGTGTCGGCAGGCACAGGGGTAGACGTGGGCATAGGTGTTTCAATCGCCAGGGGCTGCCCAGCAGCGGAGGTAGGGGTGAAAGTGGGTCTCAACGCAGGAGCAGCCCGGACCATCGGAGTTGGGCCAGCAGAGAGCTCCACCTCTATCAGCCCAGGCGAAAGAGAGGTCAGGTCGGCAGCCACCAGCCAGATCAGGCTCCCGAAGACGACGAGGTCCATGATGGCCAGAACGGCGATAATACCCATCCACTGCTGAGGTGTGAGTTTCAAGCTCTCACCCTCCCGAGACCACTGCCACCAGCTTGATCACATCCCCGTCACGGATGATGGTCTCCTCATTAATCAATTGGCCCTCGCGCACGGCCAGGACGGCCTCCACGTCTAACCCCACTTTGAGAATGGCATCGCGGACGGTCATGCCGTCCTTCAATTGCCACTCTTTATCGCGGTAAACAATAATACAGCTCATCAGGACTCTGCTCCTTGAGTGCCGATCGGGTGGTGATATTTCTCATCCTAACCGCAAACTCCATTTTTGTCAAGCCTTTGACCCTCGCCGGGCATTATTCACCAAACTCTCACCATTTCTTCACTAAACTCTCACCAACCTTTATAGCAAATTATGGTACAATGATTCCGAAACTCAGATATAGGAGGCCAGAAAACTGATGCCAGTAACCGTGTGTCCTGAATGTGAGGCCGAGCTCACTTTTGACAGCCCGGTCGAGCTGGGAGAACGGATATTCTGCCCAGAGTGTGATGTGGAATTAGAGGTAATATCTACAAAGCCTCTGACATTGGACTACGCTTTCGAGGACGAAGATTGGGAAGACTGGGAGGATTGGGAGGAGGACTGGGACGAAGATTGAAAAATTGAGAAGGAAAACCGAGACCGGCTTGAGATAACCCTATCTCCGGTCGGTGAAAATGCCATGGGAGTCTGCCAAAGGTGTCAGAATTCAGGGCTTTGTCATCCTCGGAATCGAATTCCGTGCCCTCGTCTGGCGATACCCTTCAATTCACCGTCGGGCGAGGGCCGGGCGGAGAGATGGATGGCAAGGGCGGCGTACTCTTGAGAGATGGCCCCTGATTTTGGCGATAGCTACCAAGGCAAGGATAGAAAAAATGGCTCAGAAGAGATTTCTTCGCGCTCGCCGCTACTGTGAAGAATGTGGTCAGCCCTTTGAGAGCCGGCAGGCGGACATTGATCTGTGTCCGCGCTGCTTCCGCTTGCAAAAGCGGGAGAAGGGCCTGGCGCGCAAGCATCAACAGGCCCGACGCAAGGCCCGGGCCTTCGAGATGGAATTCGGCGAACAGTAGAGTGAGCCCCTCGGTTTTCAAGGTTTGTTCCGAAGCCATTACCATGTAAAAGAAGGAGGAGAGCACCCTTACATGCTACAAACAGAGAGAAAGGAAGAATACGAAGACCCTCCCGGTCAGAGGCCTCCCCAGCAGTGGGAGGATCTCTCCGGGGAGAGAGGGAATAACTGCCGTCGGCAATGGTCCTGCCACTTGAATACGGTGGAAGAGTTGGCCCGGGTGATTCACCTTACTCCTGAAGAGGTTGGAGGCTTGTTGGTACCTGGGCTTTTTCGTGTGCGCGTAACGGGTCATCCGGCTCAATTCAGTCGCGTTGACCATGCTGGTCAACGGGCTGGCATGATGGAGGGGGGGCGATGAAAGGGTGGCGCATTGCTTTACTCTACAATCTGAAACAGAACGCCCCCTGGGACCCGTCTGCCCCCCCTGATGCCCTGGCCGAGTACGACTCCATCGAGACCGTCCAGGCCATCGAAGAAGCACTTTGGGCCGGAGGGCACCAGGTCATCCCTCTGGAGGGGAACG
>JBBIJG010000271.1:0-2642 GCA_037446095.1 Caldilineae bacterium | reverse complement strand
GCCGGCCCTTCTGGAAATGCTGGGCCTCCCCTACACCGGTTCCAAAGTGCTGGCCCACGCTCTCTCCCTGGACAAGGCAGCGGCCAAACACATCTGGCGTGATGCGGGGCTCCCGACAGCTCCCTTCCAGGTTTTCCGCCGGGGGGACGAACCGCTGGATCGGCAGCTTGTCTTCCCCCTCTTCGTCAAGCCGGTGCGGGAGGGGACGGGCATGGGCATCAACGGTCTCTCAGTCGTCCACAACCAGGCCGAGCTGCGAGAGCAGGTCCGCTGGGTGATCCAGACCTACCGCCAGCCTGCGCTGGTAGAAAGTTACCTGCCGGGGCGGGAGTTCACTGTGGGGCTCATCGGCAACACTCTGGCCTCCGGCGAGCAACGATGGCCTGGCCCCGCCGGCCGCTCAGGACAGGTTTTGTACAACGAGCGAGGCTTCCACCTCTTCCCGGTGCTGGAGATTGACGCCCGCCTGAGCGTTGGCCAGGGACTCTACAACGCCGCCGCCAAGTCCTACCTCCCCGGTGAAGAGGGAGCGCCCCTTTACCTTTGTCCGGCCGATATTCCGACAGACCTGGAAGCGGAGCTGAAGCAATTGGCCGTCGCTGCCTTTGAGGCCATTGGTGCTTTGGACATGAGCCGGGTGGACTTCCGGTTGGGAGCCGATGGCCGGCCCTATCTGTTGGAGATCAACACCTTGCCTGGGCTGAACCCGGTGGTGAGTGACCTGTGCATCATGGCTCGCGCCGAAGGAATGTCCTACACCGACCTGATCAACGAGATCGTATACCTGGCCGCAGACCGTTATGCCAAAGAAGGTAGATGGCCTGAGGATGAGGAGCGGGTGGGCAAAATGGACACCTTCCTGCCTTTCGCGCCATGCCCTGCGCCTCTGGGTCACCCGGTACCAGTAGGAGGGGGACAGTGAGGACCGCTCAACAGCTCCCGCAGACCGGAGGGGAAATGACAGGGCTTGATGAGGAGCCTCCTGGGGTATTGGTGCTCTACAACGTCAGCCGGGAGTTGGCCAAAGGTGAGCCGCAAGACATGATCGCCGAATTGGGGGTCGTGGCTTGCGCTCAGGCCGTGAGCAGGGCTTTGGAGGAGGTGGGCTACCGGGTGGTTCTGGTGCCCCTGCAAACCGAACTGGAGACCGCTCTGGCTCCTTACCCCCCTACTCGATACGTGATCTTTAACTTCGGCGAAGGGTTGGAAGGACGATTGTTCGAGGAGGCCCGCATCGCCTGGGCTATAGAGGCCATGGGGTACCGTTTCACCGGTTCGGATGGCTATGCCATCTCTCAGGCCGTGCATAAGGCGCGAGCCAAGGCTTTGCTGGCGGCGGCTGGGGTACCTACCCCGCCCTGGAGGGTATTCCGCGACCCGGCCGAGGTACCCGACGCACCTCTGCCCGATCTGCCTTTCCCCCTCATCGTCAAGCCGATCGCTGAGGATGCCAGCCTGGGGGTGGGACCAGAGGCGATAGTTTACGATCCCGAAGCTCTGCGCCGTCGGGTGGCTTACATCGTTGGGTGCTACCGGCAGGCCGCGCTGGTGGAGTCTTTCATCAGGGGGCGAGAGTTCAACATCTCGGTGTGGGGCGACCCGCCGCAGGTGCTGCCCCTGGCCGAAATTGACTTCAGCGCCTTCTCTAATCCTCTGGACTGCATCGTGTCCTTCGCCGCCAAGTGGTTAGAGGGCTCTTTCGAATACCATCATACCCCGGTGGTCTGTCCGGCGGAGGTGGAGCCCTGGTTGGGTGAGCTCATCGCCGAGACCGCCTTACGGGCCTATGAGCTGATCGGCTGCCGGGGCTACGCCCGGGTGGATATGCGGGTAGCTGACGGCGTGCCCTATGTGTTGGAGGTGAACCCCAACCCCGATATCTCCCCCGGTACAGGTGCTGCCCACCAGGCTCGCCCGACGCCGGTTTCGCCCGCGCTGCCCGCGCCGCCGGCTATGACTACACCGCTATGGTGACTTATATTCTCTCGCTGGCTTTACGCCAGGGTGATGTCTATGATTACACGAGCTACGAGGGAGGATCGAGAAGCTATCCTGGCCGTAGCGACCGAAACAGGGATTTTTACCTCGACCGAAATTGCGTGCGTAGACGAGTTACTGCAAGCCTATTTGACCCAGCCTGATCATGGGGGATATGACTTTCTGGTCTATCGTAATGGAGAGGGGACATTGGGGTTTGCTTGCTTTGGCCCTCATCCCCTGACCCAAGGCACCTTCGACTTATATTGGATCTGCACAGCGCGTGCGATGCAAGGTCAGGGCGTTGGAAGTGCCCTGCTTAGTCGTGTGGAAGAAGAGGTCCAAGCCCGGGGCGGACGCCTGCTGCTGGTGGAGACTTCCAGTACCCCGGCCTATGCACCGGCCCGCCGCTTCTACGAGAGTCATGGCTTCCGCTACGAGTCGGTTGTCCACGATTTCTACGCCCAGGGCGATGACTTGCTCATCTATGCCAAACGGCTGGATGGCGCGCTAGGCTCTCTCCGGCATTCCATCCCCTGCTCGGCTCATTAGAGCCAGTCTAAAAAGGCATGAGGCTACCCTGGCGAAGGTTGTGCCAAACTTCGCCAGGGCTCCCTCCAGGATGGAGGCCCGGCTGGCAACCTCCGGGGTGCCACTATGCCCCT
>JBBIJG010000270.1:4061-4664 GCA_037446095.1 Caldilineae bacterium | reverse complement strand
CGTGTCACGGTAGGCACTCGTGCTGAAAACGAGCGTTTCCTGCAAGCTCTGGGTGAGGTGATGGATGATCTGCGGCACGGAAGGTGAGGCGTTGGTGACGGATGTAAACGTCGGGGCTAAGCAGCCCAAGGGCGCTGAAACACCCTTGCAGCAGCCAGAACAGCGTGCTTCAGCACGCTTGCGCGGCTCAGCCTGAAAGTTAACGTTCAGGCCCAAAGGCCCGTCTGTGCGTGTATGAGGACACGCTAAACATATCTGAAGCGGGCTAGCTGAGGGCGATTTATCGCCCTTCGTCTTTAGCCCGACGATTTATCGTCGGGCGGGGCCGAGCGGAGAGACGCAAGGCCATTGCCGAATACTCTCCAGCCACGCGGCCTCCTGCCGGGGAGACGGTCGCGGCGCCCCTGGACATCTGGCGGGTGGAGGCGCAGGGCCTGGGCAAAGTTTGCCCCAAGAGCTGCCTCCTGATTTGAGAGAAAGGAGAAGAAAAGTATGAAGCTGTTTACCGACCTCACTGTGTTAAGCCTGGAACAGGCTACCGTACTGCCCTATCTCACCTACCGCCTGGCCGTTGAGGGGATGAAGGTCATCCGGATCGAGCAT
>JBBIJG010000270.1:0-4010 GCA_037446095.1 Caldilineae bacterium | reverse complement strand
ACGGGTATGAACACCTATTATTTTCCCAACAATGTTGGCAAAAAGGCGATCACCCTGAATCTGGGAGGTGAGGAGGGTCAGGCGTTGTTGCGGGAACTGATCCTCAAGCTGGATGTAGACATTTTCGCCACCAATCAACTGCCGCGCAACTACGAGAAGCTGGGTATTGATTACGAGCGGCTTAAAAGCATCAAAGAAGACATCATCTGGCTAGGTGTCACCGGTTTTGGGCCGGAGAGCAATGAGGCGGCCTACGACCCCATTTTGCAAGCCCGGGCCGGGTTCATGGAGCTGACCGGCGAGAAGGATGGCGAGCCGATGGTTTTTGGCCTGCCCATGGCTGACCTGGGGGCCAGCGAGCACGGCTACGGCCAGATCATGAAGGCTCTCTACCGGCGGGCAGTCACCGGCGAAGGCTCCCGTATAGACATCTCCATGTTCCAGAGCGCCGTCTCCTGGCTGGTGAACCCGGTGCTGTTGACCAAGAGCTTTGGCGATAAGATCACCCGTCGGGGGAACACCCACGAGTTCTTCGCTCCGGTCTCGGTCTATGAGACCCGGGATGGCTATGTCTATATCGCCGTAGGCAACGACCGGCAGTGGCAGACCATCACTGAACAGCCCGGTTTTGAGGGGCTGTACAAGGAAGAATACAAGACCAATGCCGGCCGCATCGCCGATGTGAAGCGCTTGAACGAGGCCATCAACCAGGTGACCAGGACCAGAACGACGGCTGAGCTCATCGAATTGTTCAACCGCATCGGTGTGCCCATCTCCACGGTCTGCACTATCGAAGAGGTGGTGGAGGACCCTCACATCAAGGATAAGCTGATCACCTCCCGGGACCCGCGCACGGGCACGGTGGTTTTTCTGCCACCTCCGCCGGTCATCACCTCCTACCTGGAGTCAGTGAACAGGGAGTTGCCCTTCCCGCCGCGCTGGGGCGAACACAACGAGGAGATTTACGGCGCCTTAGGTTACGATGCCCAGAAGTTGGCGGAATGGAAGAAAAAGGGTATAATTTAGGCAGGAAATGAGGGAGGACTGAAGGAGCTGAGGGGTGCGCCATAGCTGCTTCTGCAAGGTGCGAAACATAGGTTATAAAGGAGACAGATCATGTTGAAAACTGACATCTCATTACGCGGGGTCTTTACCCCTATCCCCACGCCTTTTGATGAAGATGGCCGCGTCGCCCACGACAAGTTAGAGTTCAATCTGGACAGGTGGAACAAAACAGAGCTCAGTGGTTATGTCGTCCTGGGCACCAATGGCGAGTGGGTCTACCTCAATGAACAGGAAAAGCGCGAGGTGCTCAAGACAGCTCGCCAGACCATCCCTAAAGAGAAACTGATGATCGCCGGTACAGCCTGCGAATCCACAGTCAACACCATTGCCTCGACTGAGGAAGCGGCCAAGATCGGCGCCGATGCGGCCATCATCGTCAACCCCAGCTACTACAAAAGCCAGATGACCGGGCCCGTGTTGGCCCATCATTACCGCTTGGTGGCCGATGCCTCACCGATCCCCATCATCATTTACAACCTGCCGCCAGCTACGGGCATTGACCTGTCGGCGGATCTCCTGGTCGAGCTCTCCCGGCATCCTAACATCATCGGTGTCAAAGATACTTCGGGCAACATGCCCAAGATGGGGGAAACCATTCGCCGGGCCGATCCCTCGTTCCAGGTGTTGGCCGGCTCAGCTAATTTCTTCTATCCCTCCCTGGCCATCGGCGTGACAGGTGGTATCCTGGCCCTGGCCAACGTGGCGCCGGACGAGGCGGTGGAGATGTTCCGCCTGTTCAACACCGGAGAGATGGAAAAGGGACGTGCGCTCCACTTGCGGATGCTGCCTGTGAATCTGGCGATCACCGACCGCTTTGGTGTCAGTGGCCTCAAGGCGGCTCTGGATATGGTGGGCTTTTACGGTGGCCCACCGCGTCTGCCCCTTCTGCCTTTAGATAAAGAACGACGGGAAGAGCTCCACGACATCCTGAAGAGCGCGGGGTTGTTATCTTGACAATGTTGGATTCCAACTGTTGTCATGATGTAGGGCAAATTTGAAGTTTGCCCTACGATCACGTTATTTTCATCCATTGTGGCGGCGGTCTACCGCCATGCATAACTCCCTTGTGCAATGAAAGGAGCCAGCCATGGATTTCAGCTTTACCCCGGAGCAGGAAATTTTCCGCCGCAACGTCCGGGAGTTCAACGACCGGTACATCCGGCCTCGGATTCCAGAGATGGAGGCAAAGAAGGAGATCCCTCGGGACATCTTTGATAAGATGGCCGAACAGGGCTACTATGGCCTGCGCTATCCAGAAGAGGTTGGTGGCCAGGGTGGAGACAATGTCCTGTTTGCCATCTTTATCGAAGAGATGTCTCGCTGCTATATGAGCACGGCCGCCAGGGCCATGATGCAGTGTCTGATGGGCACCGATTTCATCTACCGTTACGGCACCGAGGAACAGAAGCGAGAATTCCTTATCCCGGCCATCAAGGGGGAACGGTATGGCACCATGTGCATGACCGAGCCGACCGGGGGCACCGACCTGGGGGCCATCCAGACTACGGCCGTGCGCCAGGGCAACGAATACGTCATCAACGGGCAGAAAAGCTGGATCACCGGCGCTGACATGTGCGATTTCTTCACCGTGGCCGCCAAGACCAATCCCGAAGCTGGCTTCAGGGGCATTGACATGTTCCTGGTAGAAAAGGACAGGCCAGGCGTAGAAGTGGGAAAGAGGATTGACAAAATCATCGCCGTGGCTTCAGGATGCTATGAGCTGTTTTTCCACGACGTTCGCGTCCCGGCCGACCATCTTTACGGTGGCGAAGAGGGCAGGGGCTTTGCCCTTTTGCGCAACATCCTGAACGACATCCGGGTCCACACTGCAGCTCAGGCTCTGGGCACTGCCCGGGCTGCCTACGAGGAATCCCTGGAGTACGCCCAGCAACGCGTGGCTTTCGGACGCCCCATTATCCAATTCCAGGCTGTCCAGCACGACCTGGCCAGGATGGTGGTGGATATCGAAGCGTCCCGGCTCCTTATCTATCATGCCGCCTGGTTGATGGACCAGGGCCTGCCGGTGAATGTGGAAGCGGCTGTGTGCAAATACTACGTGACCGAAGCCGTCCTGCGCATTGTGGATGACGCGTCGCGCATCTTCGGGGCCTATGGTGCGGCCACAGACATGAACATTCAACGCTACCTTCGTGACGCTCGTTGGCTCCTCTACGGCGCAGGAACCCAGCATATCATCCTGAACATTATTGCCGCTGAAATACAAAAGTCGTGAAAGGAGTGGCGCGATGAACATCGAAGCCAAATTGGGTTTGGATGCCTTCATCCTGGACAAAGAAACCCACATCGTCATCAATCAGGAGATCTGTAGCCGGTGTGAGGCGAAATATTGTCTGTATGTCTGCCCCGGCCGGCTCTATTCCATCAATCAGGAAACCGGAGAGCTGGCCCTGGAGTTTGGTGGCTGCCTGGAGTGTGGCACCTGTATGATCGCCTGTGTTAATGGGGCGCTGGATTGGAACTACCCGCGCGGTGGCTTCGGAGTACAGTATCGGTTTGGGTAGGTCATCCATGGGTAGTAGCTCAACACTGCGCTCGCCGGATTTGCAATCCGACGGGTATGGCCTGGATTGCAAATCCAGGCCGAGCGAAACGAATCATTGCCTTTCAGACAGACCTTCGGCCTTACAAAGAGCGGTGGAGGAAGGCATAGACATCAGCCTGCTGTACGAGAGACTGTCGTGGTCGCCTACTGAACGCATTGAGAAACATCAGCGAGCGCTCGAGTTCGCCGAGAAGCTGAGAGAAGCAGGGCAGCGAAAGCGTGGCGGATGTGGAAAAGCTTCTTAAGCAACTGCATCAGCATGGTGTGAAGTACGTTCTCATTGGAGGCATGGCCGCTGTTGCGCAGGGGTCATCGTATTTGACGGCTGATGTTGATCTGTGCTATTCACGTGATGGCGACAACCTGGAAAGACTGGTCAAAG
>JBBIJG010000269.1:0-4664 GCA_037446095.1 Caldilineae bacterium | reverse complement strand
TTAAAACTCTCCTGCAGCGGGCTCTGACCCATCGCTCATACGTCAACGAGAATCCGGATTTCCCCTTAGAAGACAGCGAGCGTCTGGAATTCCTGGGTGACGCCGTATTGGATTTCCTCGTCGGCGAGTACCTTTATCATCGTTTCCCGGAGATGCAGGAGGGCCATCTCACCAGCCTGCGGGCCGCTCTGGTGAAAACCGAGACCCTGGCGCGCTTCGCTGTCCAGCTTGAGCTGGGGCGCTATCTGTTCATCGGCCATGGCGAGGCAGAGAGCGGCGGCCGGGAGCGCCCAGCCAATCTCTGTGCTGCCTTTGAAGCCCTTGTGGGAGCGATCTATCTGGATCAGGGCCTTGAGGCAGTCAAGGATTTCATCACCCCTTTCATCGAACCGGAATTGGAGTGTATTATCCAGAACGAGCTGGACAAGGACGCCAAGAGCCTCCTTCAGGAACTGAGTCAGGGCCTGTTGCAATTGACCCCGACCTATCGTACCGTGGCGGAGAAGGGGCCAGATCATGCTAAGGAATTCACCGTCGAGGTGCTCATTGGGGGCCAGGTCTACGGGCGTGGCCAGGGCCCTAGCAAGCAAGCTGCTGCTCAGGCGGCGGCCAGAGCAGCCCTCCAAAAGTTTAACAATATTTGATTTTGTGGTATAATATCTTAAACCACATCTCCCCCCTGATGGCGCGAGGAGGCGAGCATGCCGGCGAGGGTGATCTCCATTGCTAATCAAAAAGGCGGGGTGGGCAAGACGACGACGGTCATCAATCTGGGAGCGGCCCTGGCGGAACTGGGGAGAAAGACCCTGTTGATTGATTTGGACCCTCAGTCGGCTCTGTCGGTAGGATTCGGCATCAATTCTTACGAGTTGGAAACAACCGTCTATAATGCTCTCGTCGAGTCGGATAGCACAAGCCTCGACAGTGTCATCCACCATGAGGTCCGACCTAACCTCGATGTGGCTCCTTCCAACATTGACCTGGCTGCCGCCGAAATGGAATTGATTGCCGCTATCGGGCGGGAATACATCCTCAAAGAAATCCTGGAACCGCTTAAAGAAAACTATCAATATATATTAATTGATTGTCCTCCCAGCCTCGGTTTGTTGACCATCAATGCGTTGACCGCTTCTGACTACGTGTTAATCCCCTTGCAGTGCGAGTATCTGGCCCTGCGGGGGATGCGGATGTTGATTGAAGTCATCGAAAAGGTCCAAAAGAAACTCAACCCCGGCCTGAAGATATTGGGCATCTTGGGCACCATGTACAATGCCAGGACGATCCATGCCAAAGAGGTCCTTGACGAGATCCGATCTGTTTTTGGAGATAAAGTCTTCGATGTAGTGATCCACAGCAGTATCAAGTTTGCTGAGGCGCCGGTGGTCCACAAGCCTATCCTGGAGTACGCTAGTAGCCATCCAGGGGCTGTGGCCTATAGAACCCTAGCGGAGGTGATAGTCAATGGCGAAGAGAGCGAGTATTAAGGGTCGAGGGGCCGACATCCTGTTTGGGGAGAAGGTGCCCCCCAAGAAGAAGCTCGAAGCGGAAGTGGATATAGAGGAGCTGCTGGGTGGGGAAGCTGAGCTGGCAGGGCCGGCACTGGCTGCTGACCTGGAGAAAGCCTTTGGCGAGGAGGTGGCAGCCATGGAACCGCAACCCATCACGCCTGTCATGCCGGCGCGGACCACGGAAGTCATATCGCCTCCGCTAGAGGTCCCTCCTTCCACGGAGCCGAGGAGGGTCTCGGTGACTCTCAAAATGGAGGAGCCATCGCTCCCGCCGGCTGCCCCAACGCCACGGGTGGAGGGAGTCGCACCGACTCCAGGCCGCCCACCCGTGGCAGAGGCCCCACCGCCTTCGGAGATCCCAGCCAGACGGTGGGAAGAAGCGGTTCGTGAGCCGCCTCCTCGTGTGGAGCCGACACCGGCGGTGGCTCCTGCTGTTACACCAGGGCGACCTCTGGTCAGCCCTTACGAACAGCCACCGCCGGAGATTAAACCCGGAGGGTATCTCTTAGAACACCCGGTGGCGGTAGGTGAGGGGGCCGGTTTGCCTGCTGGGGTTGTCCCCCGCGAGGCCCGAGTGGAAGCCGAGCGCCTGGAGGCAATACCCCCTCAGATCTCGCCCGAAGTAAGCGAAAGGACGGTCCTGAGCCGGCTGGGGGAGAAACGACAACAGGACCTGATCGAGAGGATTGATGCTCTGGTCGTAGAGGCCGCTCAAATACTGAGCGTGGACAAAGGTCTGGAGGAGGCCCTGAGGCTCTTGCGAGAGGCCCGGGATATCACGCTGGAACGGCCCCGACAGTTTGACGAGGCTGAATACCGGGTAGCCAGGGTCAAGGCCATGCTGGAGCGGAAACAGAACATCAGCCGGTGGTCATTGATTTACGGCTATCCCGTTTTGGTCTATGAGGTCATCTGGTTCCTGCTGCTTCTGGGATCTTTTCTTTTCGATCACTCTCTAGCTCTCTTCATCGCCAACATGACCGGGACGACCTTTGCCGACATGGCTAAACTCTCGATGGAGCACATTTTCCCTTTGTGGAACACAATGGCCTGGGGTGGGATCGGTGGTGTGGTGGGCTCCCTGTATAGCCTCTACTGGCATGCCGCAGTGGAGCAGGACTTTGATAAACAATACTTGATGTGGTACATTGTGCAACCGATCATGGGACTTATCCTGGGGGGCATCGTGTACCTGGTCATTGCCGCCGGGTTCCTCTCGGTGCAGGTGCTGACAGCCCAGGCTTCTACCGTCACAGAAGCTGCTCAGGCCATGACCACCCCGGCTGTCAAGGCTTTCCATTCGGTGGTGGCGTGTGTGGCCGGGTTCCGTCAGAGATTCGTCTACGAGATGCTCGACCGGGTCGTCCAGGTCCTCACCCCCAAGCCCAAAACCAAAGCGGAGCTGGAAGAAGAGGCTAAAGCAAAACAGGGGTAGCAACACGGCCGTTAAACCGGCTTTGTCTCAGGCCACATCAGCGGAAGCGAGTTGAAAAATATCGTCAGAGAGATTCTTGAGGAAGGCCACCCTACGCAGAAGATAGGGGGGGCCTTTTGCTTTTGTGTATCTCTTGAAAAGGTAGGGCGCATTTGAAATTTGCCTTACGGTCACGGCATTTTCATCCGTCGTGACGGCGGTCTACCGCCCTGAATAACTCTTTGGACAGGATGATGGTCATGTAGTAAGATACGTTGTGTTTCTCAGGCCAAACTTAAGTTTGTCCCACATTTTCAAGAGGGAGCAACCGTTTTTGGGGAAGAACTTTCTGGCAAGATGGCTCTGTGTTCTCCTGTTGTTGGCCGGGGGGGGATGCACCGTACCCGGCAGCACCAAACCCATCGTCAAGGTTGGCCTGGTGGCCCCTTTTGAGGGGCTCTATCGGCCTTTGGGCTACGAAGTGCTCTATGCCGTCAAGCTGGCCATTCGGGAGCGCAACGCGGCAGGTGGAGTGGCGGGCTACATGGTCGAGTTGGTAGCCCTGAACGATGACAATGACCCGGTCATGGCGGCCCAGCGGGCCCGGGAGATGGCTGTGGACAGGGATGTCGTAGGGGTCATCGGGCATTTCTCTAACCTGACAACTCTGGCTGCTCTGGAAGAGTACCGGCAGGCCGGGTTGGCTCTGATCACCACAGCGGCAACGGCGGATGCTGTGACCGAGAGTGGCTATCCAAACGTTTACCGCCTCTGTGCCCGCAATGACTGCCTGGGACAGGAGGCGGCTCGCTATGCTGTGACCGGATTGGGGGCCAGGCGGCTGGCTATCGTGCGGGGTCAGGACGACGTGGCCGCCGCCTTCGCCGCGACGGCGGCTCGTCTGGGGGCCTCGGTGGTGTCCGATGTGGGGGCCAATCAGGCCGATTGGGTGGAGCAGATGGCAGCCCACGACCCGGACCTGATCTTTTTCACGAGCGATGCGGTAGAAGGAGCCAGCCTGATCATCCAGGCCCGGCAGAGGGGTGTGGAGGCGCTGTTCATGGGGGCCAGCGATTGGGGCAGCCCTAAACTGACGCAGATCGGGGGGACGGCTGCCGAGGGGGTCTTCTATGTGACCGGCGCTCCGGCGTTGGAAGAAATTGGTGGGGCCGCCGCGTTCGCAGCGGCCTATGAGGCCCTGGCCGGACAACCGCCAGGCCCTCAGGCTATCCTGGCCTATGACGCCACAGGCGTCCTCCTGGCAGCGATGGCCAGGGCCATCGCTGCGGAAGGCCAGCCCAGCCGGACGGCAGTGGCAGCCCAACTGGCAAAGACACATTTTGAGGGCCTCACCGGACCTATGGCTTTTGACACCCGAGGAGACCGTCTGGACCCTGTCATCTACATCCACAGAGTCGAAGCCGGGAACCCTTACTGTCCTGTCTATTGGGATGCCCTGCAAGAGCGGAGGTTGTTGTCATGCGCGTTCTGATGCTATCCTGGGAATATCCGCCTCACGTCGTCGGAGGATTAGGCCAGCATGTGGCTGAGCTGGTGCCCGCTTTGGGCGCCCAAGGGGTGGAAGTGCACCTCGTCACCCCCCGTTGGGCCAATGGGAAAGTTGAGGAACACCTCGATGGAGCGATCATCTATCGCGTCAATCCCCCGGCCGTGGAGATGCATGACTTCTACACCGGCGTCTGGCAGACCAATCTGAAGCTGGAGGACAAATGTGAGCGCCT
>JBBIJG010000268.1:3770-4678 GCA_037446095.1 Caldilineae bacterium | reverse complement strand
GGGAGACGTAGCGGTCGCCGACGGGCGTCCTTTCCAGCCTGACGCCGATTTCCCGCAACGACAATTCCAGGCCCACATTGCTCATCACCGTGCCGATAACGGTATCGTGCCGGAGGGTGCCCCGAGCCTGCATCTCGCGGGCCAGGATGGCCATGATACAGTCACCGTCCACAAAGTTGCCCTTCTCGTCCACCAGGATGACGCGGTCACCGTCCCCGTCGAAGGCCACCCCCACCTGAGCTCCTGTTTGCAGCACGGCCCGACGCACCGACCAGGGTTCGAGATACTCGTAGCTGCTATTGATGTTGAGCCCGTCCGGCTCGTTGCTCATGGCCACGACTTCAGCGCCCAGGTGCGTGAAAAGCTCTGGGGCCAACCCCGAAGTCGCCCCGTTGGCACAGTCCACCACGATGCGCGTGCCCTGAAGGAGGTGGGGATCACCGGCACAGCGGACGAGGTAAGCCAGGTAATCCTCTCGATGGCTCTGCCCCTCGATCCTTCGGCCCAGGTTCGAATGGTCGGGACTCGGATCGCTGCCGGTTTCACTTTGGGCCATTCTCTCTATCTCGGCTTCCATCTCACCGGGGATTTTGAACCCATCAGGGCCAAAGACCTTGATGCCGTTGTCTTCGTAAGGGTTGTGAGAGGCCGAGATGACAATGCCCAGGCGGGCCCCCAACTTTGTGGCCAGGTAGGCTATCCCCGGCGTGGTGATCACCCCTAGGTGAAGGGTGTCTATCCCCTGCGACATTAACCCTGCCGCCAAAGCGTCCTCCAGCATCGGGCCGGAAAGCCGCGTGTCCCGCCCGATGACCACCACCGGCCTATTGGCGGGTTCGTCGTTGGCGATGATGCGACCGATGGCCTGCCCCACTCTGACCACAAAGTCGGCGGTTAGCGGCCATTGG
>JBBIJG010000268.1:0-3756 GCA_037446095.1 Caldilineae bacterium | reverse complement strand
GGCCACGCCGCGGATGCCGTCCGTGCCGAAAAGTTTCTTCACCGCGATTGCCATGCCATTACGCTCCCAGGTATTGTTCGACGAGGGCCAGCACCTCGGTCGCCAAAGCGATGGCTCCCTCGGCATCCTGTCTATCGTATACTTCAGCCGGCACGCCGCCAGGCAACCCATTGGGGTATCGAGCAGGAATGTAGAAACGGTCCAACTTGCTCACTCGGGGGGTTATTGAGGCAAAGGCTTCCTGGTACTCTCCACAGCGTTCGCACAGTTCTGTGACCGAGTGGCCGGCTACGAATCGCTCACCCTGCCGGAAAAGGAAGGCTTTGAGGGCTTTCTCGGCACTCTGCTGGGCGCTGAAGCAAGCAGTGGCATAGAATTGACCCTCGGCGTTGTATCTGGCTGCTTTAAGGTCGTATTGGGCTTGTTTAAACCAACGGGCCGCTTCAGCCACGGCATCTCTCATAGACGACAACGCCCTCTTTCAAGATCATTTCGACGAAAAAGTTGCCTCGCTCCTGCATCTCCGTGAATTCTTGAGGAGTATAGACCAGCACGTCCATGGCGAAGCGAGGCTGAACCAATTCGTAGACCGTTTCCAGCCGATCCAAGAAGCGTTCATCCGTCTCTTTTATGATGACGATATCCAGATCGCTGTACTGGTCAGCGCTCCCTCTGGCTTGAGAGCCAAAAAGAATGATTTGCTCAGGCTCATAATCCTTTAGAGCTGAGATGACCTGTGTGATTCGCTCTTGCGAAACCATCATGATAATTTAGCCTTCCGCTTCCCGCAAATGTGCCTCCAGGAGAGCGATGAACTCCCTGGCCAGCGCCAGCGTCTCTCTGGCATCGTCCTTGGTGATGCGGGCGTGAAAGTCGTAGCGCGCCTTGTGGCGCAACTCTAGGTGTACGTTCAGCTTGTGACCTTGCTCGGGAGCTACCAGCCCGGTCATCATGTGGTGTTGGCCGAACATCTGCACCATGCCGCCGTAGCGGCCGGGCATTTTTTCCGGCCTTACCAGGTGGAGCCAGCCCTTGACGGCTAATTCGGCACTGTTGTAGGCCCCATCCGCCGCCAGACGGTAGTGTCGGTGGGCGGCTGCATCCTCGGCCGAGGCCAGGTATTCGCGGACCAGGGTCAGCGCAGCTTCCGCTTCCTTGCGCCGCAACGTTTCCTCATCCATGCAATCGATCTCCTTTCCCCGGCGCAGCGCGTCGTAGAGAAAATACGACTGAGGAAACCGCATGTCATCGGTGCAATATACCAATGGTTCCACGCGCTCGTCCCATCGCATCGCCGCCTCGAAGGAAGCAGCAGCCCAGGCCTCCGACAGCTCCCGCAAGCGGTCCGTGCCGAAGACGAGCACGTCCACATCGCTCTCCGGCTGGTCTTCTCCATCCAACCCACTGCCGAATAGGACGATGCAGACACTATGGTCTTTCACCGAGCTGGATAACAGTCTGGCGGTGAAATCGTCGAGGGCTTGTCGTTTCGTCTCCGAAGCCACGAGTGGTGCCTCCTTCAGGGATGGGCTTTTATTCACGGTTCCTCAACATCCGCTGCAGAGCCTCCATGTCAGCGTCCACCATCATCTCGATCAGTTCCTCAAAGCTAACCGTGGGCTCCCAGCCCAGCTTCTCTCGCGCCTTGCGCGGGTCGGCCACCAGTTGATCCACCTCGGCCGGGCGGTAGTATTTGGGATCGCTGACCACGTAATCTCGATAATCGAGATCCAGGTAGCCGAAAGCTACTTCGCACAACTCTCGCACCGAATGGGTCTTTCCGGTGCCCACCACATAGTCATCGGGCTCATCCTGCTGGAGCATAAGCCATATCGCTCTGACATAATCGCCAGCGTAGCCCCAGTCCCGTTGTGCTTCCAGGTTGCCCAGCCGCAATTCATCGGCCAGGCCCAGCTTGATGCGCGCTGCGCCATGAGTCACCTTCCGGGTGACGAATTCCAGGCCCCGGCGCGGGCTTTCGTGGTTGAAAAGTATGCCCGAACAGGCAAACAGACCATAACTTTCGCGGTAGTTGACAGTGATCCAATGGCCATAGACTTTGGCTACCCCGTAAGGGCTGCGGGGGTAGAAGGGGGTGTTCTCGTTTTGGGGGACCTCCCGCACTTTGCCGAACATTTCACTGCTGCTGGCCTGGTAAAACTTAATGTTCTTGTCCACCAACCGAATAGCATCCAGCATCCGCGTCACCCCCAAGCCGGTGAATTCTCCGGTCAGGACCGGTTGCTCAAAAGAAGTCGGCACGAAAGATTGAGCGGCCAGGTTGTAGACCTCATCAGGGCGGTGCTCTTGGAGGATGGCGATGAGGGAGACCTGATCCAGCAGATCCCCGTACACCAGCTCGATGTCGTCCTGAAGATGCCGGATGCGGTCGAAGTTGACCGTGGATGTTCGCCGTACCATGCCAATGACTTCGTAGCCTTTCGCCAACAGGAACTCGGCCAGGTACGAGCCATCTTGACCGGTGATGCCGGTGATGAGAGCTTTAGGCATTCGCGTTAGACCTCCTGAAAGGTTTGCAGATAGGCAAGTGGGCAGCTCCTTGCGGCGATATTGTTTCTGGTCACCGCTTTGCCCCCTTGCCTCCTTGAACTCTCTCGCGCCAGTAATTCAACACATCTTGCAGGCTCTTCTCAAAGGGGATGGTCGTCCGCCAACCTGTGCGAGCGCGCAACTTAGAGCACTCGCTGACCATAACCGGTACCTCAGTCGGGCGCAGGCAGGCCGGGTCTTGGGTAACCTGGAGGGGCACAGAGGCCATGGACAACAAAATGTCCAACAGCTCGCCAATAGAATGAGCCTGCTCCGAGCCTAGATTGTACACCTCCCCCGGTTCTCCTTTGGTGAGGGCAGCATGATAGCCCCGCACCACATCGCGTACATCGCTGAAATCCCGCCGGGGTTCCAGATTGCCGACTTTGATGATGGGTTCTTGGAGGCCCGCTTCGGCTTCGGCTATTTGCCGGGCAAAGTCGGGGGCCACAAAACCCAGCCTCTGACGAGGGCCGATGTGATTAAAAGGCCGCACCCGCACGGTAAACAAATTGTGGCTCAAGTGGTATTGAAGTCCCAGCATATCCTGAGCCACTTTACTTACCGCATAGGGGCTGGTAGGACGTAAGGGATTCGTCTCTTTGACCGGCAATTCGTCAGGATATACCAGCCCATATTCCTCGCTGGAACCGACCACCAGGACCCGGGCCGTCAAGCCCAGCCTGACCATAGCCTCCAGGACATTGAGTTGGAGACGGATGTTATTGGCCAGGGTATCCCAGGGGTCACGATGAGAAAGAGAGACAAGGGGTTGAGCCGCCAGGTGAAAGATGTAATCCGGCTTCGCTCGCTCTATGATGGAGATGACGGTTGCCAGTTCTGAAAGCTCTGCGGGGTAGAGTTCCACTCTGTCTCGGAAGTGTGCAATGTTCTCTTCAGGGCCGTAGACGGTACCAGCCACCTGCCAGTCGGTGTGCTCAAGAAGGTATTCAGCCAGGTGGCTGCCGACAAAGCCGGAGATGCCCGTGATCAGTGCCCGCAAGTTGCCCCCTTGTCACCTGTTGTTTGGCCTTTTCAAGATGCCAGGCTGCCGCCCGGCGGCCACGATGCCTTATCCAGGCCCGCTTACAAGATGCTCAGCTTTCAATAATTATACCCCACTTTGTTCGTCATCGCAAGGATACCTGCACCCAGAACAGCGTGCTTCAGCACGCTTGAGCGGCTCAGCCTGAACGTTAACGTTCA
>JBBIJG010000267.1:287-4678 GCA_037446095.1 Caldilineae bacterium | reverse complement strand
CGTCCAATACTTCCAGCGGGCCCGTATGGAGTGGCACCCTGAGAATCCGGATCCCTATAAGGTGCAACTGGGTCTCTTGGGCAGCCAGGTGCACAGGCCGTGACGGTTGTCAGGTGTCAAGGCTCCATGGCCTATGGTCGTTGCTCGGGCTGGCGACGCTCGTTAACGCCTATCCAGATGGACAGGATCCCCAGACCTACCATGAACACGAAGGTCAGAATGAAGCCGAACCAGGCATCCCAGGTGTCGCCCTGGATAATGTATTGAAGGCCGAGGTAGCCTACCCATGCTCCCCAGATTATCCCGATGACCCCTAAGGCAATGCAGCCGAGCCCGGTCCAGCGGCTTTTTGGAGAAGTTCGATCTGGCATACCTTTTCCTCCTCTATTAGCAGTGGCAGAGACATTATCCTCACACTCGCCGGATTTGTCAAATATCGCATCGTTCCCCCTCCCCATGCCCGGGCGCGGAAAGGGCAAGTGAGCGATGCGGGTAGAGTGCCGGGTGGCCAGGCCAGAAGAGGAAAAAAAGAGCCGCTGTGTTTTTCGACAGCGGCTTAGGCAAAAGGAGGAGAAGAAGAGATGATCCATTTACATTATACCACCAGGTGCAGGAGAGGGAAAGGCAGATTGTGGGGAGATTGGAGGGAGGTTTTGTGGAGATGTGAGGGGATTAGGCGGGGAAATGAGGTGTTGGTTAATTACCTTTGTCTGTTAGGTATGGTGGTGAACCTGTGACGGTTCTCTCGGACACTTTCCTGGCTTTCACCGGCAGCAGGATGTGGAATTGGCTTCCGGGACAGCGGACTTCGTCGTATCCCTCGCTTTCGGCCCAGATTTTGCCGCCGTGGGCTTCGACGATCCCTTTGGCGATGGCCAGCCCCAGGCCAGCCCCTGCCCCCTTGAACTTGGTTTTCCCTGAACTGTGCAGCTCAACGGGCCCTGTTTGGTAGAATTTGTCGAAGATGTGCTCCAGGTGCTCTGGGTCAATACCGATGCCGGTGTCGGTCACGACAATCTCTACGAAATCCTCCTCCAGGCTATCCCGGGCTTTCAGGAGCCTGCTGCTGATGGTGATGCGGCCTCCGTCGGGCGTGTACTTGATGCCGTTGCCGATGACGTTGGTGAAAACCTGGTAGAGGCGTTGAGGGTCTCCTTGGATGTGTGGGATACCGATGCATGGCTCGACGGTGATGGTCTGTTTCCTCTCCCTGGCTGCGCTTCCTAGTTCCCCTATAGCCAGCTCGAGGATTGTCCCAATGGCCACCGGTTCCAATCGCAGGGTGAGTACCTGGCTGTCAATCAGCGATATGTCTATCATGTCTTCGATGATGGACTGAAGGCGCTTGGTGCCTGTGATAATCCCCTTTAGAACATCGTCAATGTACTCTTTGCTCATGGTTGACCGGTCTTCCTTGAGCAGGATGTCGGTATAACCCCGGATCAGGGTCAGAGGGGTTTTCAACTCATGGGCGGCGATGCTGATAAAATTCGATTTGGTCCTGTCCAGCCTGGCTAGCTCGCGGTTGGCTTTCTCCAATTCCCGGGTGCGTTCCTGAACTCGCTGCTCCAGCTCCTGGCTGAAGCGCTTGACTTCATCGAACAGTTGGGCGTTGCGCAGGGCCATGGCAGCCTGCTCGGTTGCTGACTGAAGGAGGTCAATGGTGGAAGTGTCGAAGAGCCGGCGCGAGGGGTGGTCTGGGAGAACGGTGAGGGCCTGGCTGGCGACCAGAATGACTCCAATGGCCTGGTCCTCGCTGACGAGAGGCAGGGCTACTATGGAGCGTCCAACGAAGTAGGGAGCCAGGATCTCTTCGGGGTAAGAGCTGTCGCTGATCTGGCTGATGCTTTGGATCCGTCGGGTGAGAAAAGCCTGGGTGACGATAGAGGTCTGCCCGAGGAGGCGGGTGTGGGCCAGTGTTTCGCTGTCAATGCCTCTGGCCACTGCTACGTATAGCTCGGCTGTGGCTGGGTCCTCAAGCCAGATGGTGCAACTGTTGACCTCTGCTATGCCTGTCAATGCTTCGGCGATCAGATTTAGGGTCTCGTTGATGTCCAGAGTGGAGTTGAGAGCGCGGGAGAGCTCATAGAGGGTGCGCAGTTGGGTCAGGGCCCGATCCATTTCTTCCGTAGCGCCCGCCAGGCGTCTGGTCAGGAACTCGGTCTCTTTCAGGCGCTGGTTCAGAGCTGCGGCGGTAACCTGGGCGAAGGTGTGTACCAGGGTGGTCAGACTGCGCTCGAAGAGGGATTGGGCGGCCTGGATCATCTCCAATGTTTCTGTCGGTGGGAGCGAGGCGCTCAACTGAGCCCACATCGTCTCTCTGAGGAGGAAGGGAATAAGAAGGACATCGTTGAGGTTGTACTGTCTGCTCGCCCGATCGGTGGCTATCTGTTCTACCAGAGCTTCTAATTCGTGGTAGATCCCTGTCTCAGCAGCTTTGACGAAACAATCAAAGTAGGACAGGAGCAGATCCTGCCCCAATTGCTGAGTGGTCAGGGTGCGATCTCGTTCGCTTCTTTGCCGTACAGCTCTTATCCAGGCGGGGACAATCGTCGCCTCGTTGTCTTTAAGCCATTGGGCTAGGCTGGCTTTCATTTGCCCTCCAAAAGTTCTTCCAACACCCGGCCTACCCGGTGCAGGCTCTCCGGACTGACTTTGTCAGGAGTGTCCTGAGTAGTATGCCAGTGAGGGTAATCGAAGTCAATGATGTCCACAGCTCTGAGGCCTTTCCTGACGAAAGGGATATGGTCGTCAATGATAGTCCATTTGTATGCGGGGACGAAATACTCCTGGTAGCCTAGCTGAGCAGCAATGGCCCAGATTTGCCTTTGCAGCGTTGGGTCGGAGTTGTGTTCGAAAAAGATGTTCTGATCCGCGTCGCCGACCATGTCTACTACGACGACATACTCTGGCGTCTCGTCCAGTTCGTTGACGAAAAACTCGGCTCCTACCGAGAAAGGCCATCCATCCAATCGGCCTCGGTCCTCGGCGTCGAAGAAGGCCAGCCAGACTTCGTTCTGGACCTGGTTTTCATCCAGGCAGTAAGCCAGTTCCAACAAAACGGCCACGCCACTGGCTCCGTCGTTGGCTCCCAGGACGGGTTGGTTCTTGTCTATGGGGTCCTGATCGGCGTAGGGGCGCGTGTCATAGTGAGCCCCCAGGATGACGATAGGCCCCCTACCCCGCCGGCCCGCGATATTGCGGCCTTTGACCTCCTTGTAGGTGAACTCCTGGCTTGTAACGCTCCAGCCCAGCTTTTCCAGTTCGGTGATGATGTAGTCGCCGGTTGCCCAGCCGGCTGCTGAGCCTGTGGGACGAGGGCCTAGCTCACATTGGGCGACAACGTGCTGATAGGCCCTCTGGCCGTCAAAGGTCTGCCGGGCGAAAGGAGCCTGGCATCCGCTGGGCAAAATGTCTGTGAGGAGTACAATGGCTATCACCAGCCAGCTCACACTTCGCATAGATTGTACCTTTTTGAGTGTTCAAAAAATTGTGAAGGATGGCGTAGTTATTGGCTATGCGAAAAGGGGCGCCCCCCAAACCCCCACCATTGTCTCTACCTTCACTATAATCTATTTCGCACCAAAAGTCAATCCCCCTTGCTTCCTACTCCTCCAAACCCCATCTATGCCAGCTCTATCTCAGCCAGCTCATGACGGAGACAACGATCACTACTAAGATAAAGAAGACTATCACTCCACCCACGACCATCAACATCCTTCGCTCGCGCGCCCTCTGTTCTACCAACGCGCGCCGCACCGCTTCCTGCCGCATCCGCTCCTTCTCCCAGAAGGCCGCCATACGCCGCTGAGAGTCCATTTCCTCCTTCTCCTTCACCACCTGCACCCCAACGACGCGGCTCTCCCGCCACTCAGCAGGTGTCCTGAGCCTCTCCCTTACTATCCTCTCAACCTGGTCTATGATCCGACCACAGCCCTGACAATACCTGGTCCCGGCTGGGTTAGCCTTCTCGCAGACAGCACACTCCCAGGCAATGTCCTCCCCACAGTCGGCACAGAACCCCGCTGTCGCTTTATTGATGAACCCACAATAGGGACACTGTCCCACAGGCAGAGTCACTCTGCCCCCACAGTACCAACATGACCATTCATTTTCGCCAGCCACCTCAAACTCCGCCCCGCCACAATGGGGACAGCGCAGAAATCCGTACATCATGATGCTTTTTCCTCTATTCCGCAAGGTCATACGCGGTGATAACTGCGGCCAGGTCAGCCAGAGCCCGCTGCACATAGGCGCGGTACCGGTCTCGTTTGCGGCGCACTGGCCTCTCCAGCGGCGGCATGAGGCCAAAGTTGGGCTTCATGGGCTGGAAACCCCGGGATTCAGCCGAGGTCACGTAATGACAGAGCGCGCCCAGCATGGTCGCGGGG
>JBBIJG010000267.1:0-273 GCA_037446095.1 Caldilineae bacterium | reverse complement strand
ATGACCAGGGGCTCGCCGGCCACCAGCCGCGCCGCATTGAGGCCGGCCACCAGCCCGCTGGCCGTCGAACCCACATAGCCCTCCGTGCCGGTGATCTGCCCCCCGAAAAACAGGTCGTCGCGGCTTTTGAACTGCATGGTGGGCCGCAGCAATGCCGGCGAGTTGATGAACGTGTTGCGATGCATTTGACCAAAACGCACAAACTCGGCTCGCTCCAGGCCCGGGATGAGGAGAAAGACCCGCTCCTGTTCCCACCAACGCAAGTTGGTCTGG
>JBBIJG010000266.1:4279-4681 GCA_037446095.1 Caldilineae bacterium | reverse complement strand
TGTTAGCAGTCAACTACTCGGAGCAGGAGGAGAGAATGCAGTATCGGGCCCCGCGTGGCACATTGGATATCCTGCCAGATGATCAACCCTACTGGCGCCATATCTACGAGCGCATCCATCACATCTGCGCCCTCTACGGCTACCGCCAGATAGAGACGCCCATCTTTGAAGAGACATCTCTTTTTGTGCGCAGCGTGGGCGAGACCACAGACATCGTCGAGAAGGAGATGTACAGTTTCACCGACAAAGGCGGAGACCCCCTTACCCTGCGCCCTGAGTTCACTGCCGGGACGGTGCGTGCCTACCTGGAGCACGGGATGCACACTCTGCCCCAGCCGGTCAAGCTTTACTCCATCGGTCCGGCCTTCCGTTACGAACGGCCTCAGGCCGGCCGCTATCGCC
>JBBIJG010000266.1:3612-4265 GCA_037446095.1 Caldilineae bacterium | reverse complement strand
AGTGGAACGTGGAAGCCATCGGTGAACAGGACCCGGCCGTAGACCTGGAGATTATGTCCGTGGCCTGGCAATTGTATAACGATTTGGGCTTCAAGAATCTGGCCTTCCAACTGAACAGCACCGGTTGCCCTCAGTGCCGCCCTGATTATCTGGCGGTGCTGGTGGACTATTACCGGGAGCGGCGGGAGCTTATCTGTGAGGACTGCCGGCGGCGGTTGGAGCGCAACCCCCTGCGCCTGCTCGATTGCAAAAACGACCTTTGTCAGCCCGTTATTGCCGCCGCCCCCCAGATTATCCATCACCTTTGCCAGGAGTGTGCCGAACACTTTGCCACCCTGCGCCGCTATTTGGACGAACTGAACCGCCCCTACACCATCAACCATCGCCTGGTGCGGGGATTGGACTATTACACCAAGACCGTCTTTGAGGTCTGGGCCGCGGGCATCGGGGCTCAGAATGCCGTCTGTGGCGGGGGGCGTTATGACGGTCTGGCCGAGGCTTTGGGAGGACCACCCACACCGGGGATCGGTTTCGCCTCCGGCCTGGAGCGCATCGTCCTCACCATGAAACAGCAAGGGGTCGTTGTGCCCCCGCTGCCGACCCCCCAAATTTTTGTCGCCTACCTGGGCCCAGAAGCTAAAACAGAGGCCGTC
>JBBIJG010000266.1:0-3575 GCA_037446095.1 Caldilineae bacterium | reverse complement strand
GCTCTGGGGAACCGGTCTGGGCACCCTTCTTGCCTTTGGGGACCGCAGCCTCAAGGCGCAGATGAAGCAGGCGGACAGGCTAAAGGCGACGTTTGCCTTGATCCTCGGTGAGAAAGAAATCGAAGCCGGACAGGTCACCGTGCGCCACATGAGCCGGGGTGAGCAAATCGAAGTGGCCAGAAGCGAGGTCATCGCCTGGCTGGAGCGGAACCTGGAGTGTAAGGTGTGAAGAAAATCGGGCTGCTCCATCACCCCAAACTACCGGAATCGCAAACCCTGGCCAGAGAGATAGCCCACTGGCTTGAGGAGAGAGGCATCATCCCCTGGCTGGGTTCAGCCTGGGACGAGGAGGAGGTCCGCCGGCACGTAGCCGACCTTGACCTTCTGATCACCCTGGGCGGCGATGGCACCATTCTGCGGGCAGCGCGCATGTCAGCCGGGCACGGCGTGCCTATCTGGAGCATCAAACTGGGCCGCCTCAGCTTCCTGGCCGAGGTCGAGCCAGAAGAGTGGGCCGCCAAACTGACCCTGGTTTTGGAGGGCCAATACTGGCTCGAAGAGCGCATGATGCTCCACACTGAGTTCTGGCGGGGTGAGGAGAAGCAGGGCACGTATGAAGCCCTCAACGACGTGGTGGTCAGCCGGGCCAGCCTGGCCCGGGTCGTACACCTGGCGACCTACATTGACGGCGGCTATCTCACCACCTACATCGCCGATGGCCTTATTGTCTCCACCGCCACCGGTTCCACAGCCTATGCCCTGGCTGTGGGCGGGCCCATCCTGCCCCCCCAACTCAGGAATATCCTGCTCATTCCAATTGCCCCCCATCTGAGCCTGGACCGCGCGGTTGTCCTCTCTCAAGGGTCCAAAGTCAGGGTGCAGGTCTTCACCGACCACCGGGCTATCCTGACTGTGGATGGCCAATTCGAGGTCGCCATGGAGGATGCCGACAGCGTGGTGGTGATGGCCAGCCCCCACACCAGCCGTTTCGTCAGGCTGGAGGACGAGAGCTATTTCTACAGGACCCTGATGGAAAGGTTGAGATGAACTCTGGTGTGCTGGCTGTTGGAGCCGTCTATGTCCGCTTACGGTAGACCGTGCCATCCTGGAACAGTAAGGTGAGGAACAGTGTTAGTTGAGCTGAACATCAAAAATTTTGCCATTATTGATGAATTGAAGCTCCGTTTCTCGCCCGGTTTCAACGTGCTGACCGGCGAGACCGGCGCCGGCAAGTCCATCATCATAGATGCGGTGAGCACCCTCCTGGGCGGGCGGGCCGAAAGCGAATACATCCGCGCCGGAGCCGAAGAATCCCAGGTGGAAGGCATTTTCCACCTCGATCGGGCTACCCAGGTGGCCATCCTCCCTTTGCTCAGAGAGGAAGGGCTGGAGGGAGACGACGAGGAAACTCTGATCCTGGCCAGGGAGATGCGGCGCTCAGGGCGCAACATCTGCCGCGTCAACGGACGGGCTGTGACCCTGAGCACTCTGGAGCGGATCGCGCAAAAGCTGGTTGACATCCACGGCCAGAGCGAGCATCTCTCGCTGCTCAGAGTCCAGGAGCATGTGAACCTCCTGGATCGCTACGCCGGCCTATGGCCCTTGCGCAGCCAGGTGGCCGCCAGGGTCTCCACCCTGCGTCAGGTACAAAAGGAATTAAGAGAGCTGCGGCGCGATGAACGAGAGCTGGCCCGCCGCGCTGACCTCCTGAAGTATCAGGTGCAGGAAATCGCTGCGGCCCAGCTTGAAATCGGGGAGGAGGAAAAACTGGCAGCCGAACGCCAGAGATTGGCCAATGCCGAACGGCTCCTGGCCTTGACCGATGAAGCCTACCGCGCCCTGGGCGAGGGCGGGGAAAGACAGGCTTCGGCTCTTGACCTCCTGGGTCTGGTGGTGCGGAACCTGACCAGCCTGGAGAAGGTTGACCCTTCGTTGGCCGAGCGGCGTCGGGCTGCGGAGGAGATCAGCTACCAACTGGAGGATTTGTTCCAAAGCCTGCGGGCTTACCGCGATGAAATCGAATACAATCCGGAGCGCCTGCGTCAGACGGAGGAACGATTGAGCCTGATCCACAGCCTCAAGCGCAAATACGGCGATTCCATTGCAGAGATCCTGGCCTTTGGCCAGGCCGCCCAGCAGGAGCTGGAAACCATCACCCACAGCGAGGAGCGTGTGGAGGAGTTACAGGCCGAGGAAAACCGACTCCTCCACGAGATCGGGGACCTGGCTGCCCAACTGTCGGCGCAGCGGCGGGAGGCAGGGGGCCGGCTCTCGGCAGCCGTCGAGGCCGAACTGGCCGACCTGAACATGGAGCGGGCCCGCTTCGGGGTCTCTATCGAGCAGAAAGAAGACGCCAATGGGGTCTGGGTGGGGGACAGGCGCTACGCCTTCGATAGCACCGGCATTGACCGCGTGGAGTTCCTGATTGCGCCCAACGTGGGCGAGCCCCTCAAACCGATGGTCAAAATCGCCTCAGGGGGTGAAACCTCACGGCTGATGCTGGCCCTCAAGACTGTCCTCTCGGCGGCCGACGAGACCCCCACCCTTATCTTCGATGAGATAGATCAGGGCATTGGCGGGCGAACCGGCGGGGTGGTGGGCTACAAGTTATGGAAGCTGAGCCCGAAGCACCAGGTCCTTTGTGTCACTCACCTGCCCCAGTTGGCCGGTTACGGTGACACTCATTACAAAATAGACAAAAAAATCGTCGCGGAGCGCACCGTAACCTTTGTCCAAGAGCTGGACATGGGAGGGCGGCTGGAGGAACTGGCCCAAATGCTGGGCACGGCCACAGAAATCACCCGCCAGGGCGCCCGAGAAATCTTGGAAGAGGTGCGCAAAGCAAAGGCCGATTCGTTACCAGACGCGTGACAGTCAACTGGGGCAGGCCGGGAACCTCAAGCGACTATCTGAAAAGACCATGAAACGGAGAGTGGATCTGATTATTCGCCATGCCCGTCAGCTTCTCACCCTGGGCCTTTTTGGAGAGGACGATGTCTCCAGAGCCCCCTCCCCTCCCAGACGGGGCAGGGCGATGAATGAGTTGGGCCTCATCGAAGATGGCGCCGTGGCCATCAGCCGGGGATACATCGCTCTGGTCGGCCCAACAGAGGAAGTGCTGGCCCAGGCTGAGGCGGACGAGATGATAGACGCCTCGGACCGAGTGGTCATGCCCGGTTTCGTTGACCCCCACACCCACCTGGTTTTCGCCGGCTCCCGTGAGGACGAGTTTGAATGGCGGATCAGAGGGGCTACCTACATGGAAATCATGGCTGCCGGTGGAGGGATCATGAGCACGGTGCGGGCCACGCGGGCCGCCACGCTCTCACAGTTGATAGCCCAGAGCCGGGAGCGCCTCGACAGGATGTTAGCTCACGGCACCACCACCGCCGAAGTCAAATCCGGTTACGGCCTGGATGTGGATGGTGAACTCAAGATGCTCAGAGCCATCCGCCAATTGGACGCCATCCATCCCATTGACCTGGTGCCTACCTTTTTAGGTGCCCATGCGGTGCCGGCGGAGTTCAAAGGACGGGCAGACGAGTATGTGGAGCTGGTGGTCAACGAGATGCTGC
>JBBIJG010000265.1:0-4716 GCA_037446095.1 Caldilineae bacterium | reverse complement strand
TAACTCGACTGCGCTTTTGTGATAGTCTCCTTGCATCCCGTAACAGATACCCAGGTTCCTGTGGGCCATAGCAGCAATGGAGGGACAATGGCCATTCAGATCGGAAACCACAGCTTGGCAGTCCTTAATGGCTTCCTCCACCCGTCCGGCGAAGCGGAGGGCGATGGCCTTTCGGACCAGAACCCGGCCTATCCCGGCTTTGTCCCCCCGTCTCTCAAACTCGGCCCGGGCCCGGTCGAAGGAGGCAAGGGCCTGGTTCAACTGGCCCGTTTCGGTGTACACCTGGGCCCGGAACCAGAGCAGCTCCGGATTAGATTGCATGATTTCATCCGGGAGGGCGTCAATCCAGCCGGCTAGGGTCTCCCACCGCCCGGCTTTGAAGATCGCCTCCGCCACTTGCTGGATGGCCCTGGCCGCCTCGGCGTAGGCTCCGGCCTGCATATAGTGCCGGATGGCCTCCTCATGGTTGCCCGCCCTCTGGAACACCTCGGCAGCACGGTGGTGAAGGGCGTTGAACCTCTCCGGCTCTTCCAGCCGGAGCTTATCCTGGAGGAACTTCTGGAAGAGATGGTGGTAACGATACCAGGGTTCGGCTCCTTCCAACCTGGAAACAAACAGGTTGCGCTTTTCAAGGAGCCTCAGCGTTTCCAGGGAGTGGCGAGAATCCAGGAGGGCGTCACAAAGGGCCGGGTTCATCTCCCTCAAGATGGATGAGTCTTTCAGAAACCGCTGGATTTCGGGCGGTTGCTGTCCAAAGACGTTCTCCGCCAGATAGTCGTACATCTGCCCACCGGCTCCCCGGGCCTGCACCATGCTGCGAACCAATCCCTGCCATATCGTGTGGGTGGTCAGGAGGATGGCGGTGATCCAGCCTTCCGACTCGCGGGCCAGCTCTTCGGCCTGTTCAAGGGGTATGTCCAGATGATAAACTTGCTTCAAAAGGCTCTGAATCTCCGGGGCGGTGAAGCGGAGGTCGGCGGTGCCCAGCCCGACGCTCTCCTGACGGGCGATCAGCCGGCTGAAGGTCAGGTGAGGGAGCGTCCGGCTGGCAATGATCAGATGGCAGTTCTCAGGCAGGTAGCGCAGGAGCTCATCCACCAGGTTGTTGATTTCCGGGCTCTCATCCAGGAAATGATAGTCATCAATAATGACCGCGAAATAGGCAGGGACATCGTGGATGTCATTGACCAGGGCGCTGACCAGGGTCTTCAACTGGCCATCGGCCTTGGCCATGGTGGTCAGCACCGATTCGGTTCGCGATCCAAAGTCGGGGAACTGCTGGCGGATGCTGGCTATCAGATAGGCCAGAAAGACACTGTAGTCGCGGTCGGCTTCGTCCACGGCATACCAGCAGACGGGCAGGTCGGCTTCGTGGGCAAAATCCACCAGGAGCGAGGTCTTGCCATAGCCAGCCGAAGCGGAGATGAGTATTAACTTGCGGGTGATGTTTTCGTGGATAAAGTCTACCAGACGCTGACGGCGCAGAAGGCCGGGCTGCCTTCTGGGAAGAAGGACTTTGGTGACCATGAGTGTAGCTGGCTCTGGCATTTTCAGCTCTCCGGCCCTCACCTATCCCCTTCCTGGGAAAGGGAGGAGATTGGGGGTTAATGGGGACTGCAAGGCTCAGAAAAGCGACAACTGGGTTCCCTTGAGCCTGATGTTCTCCCCGCCGGCCACTCTGTGGGCCCATCGTGTCGTCTCTGGCAGCCGATGGCCCCGACAGCAGTTGAGGACATAGCGGATAGCGGTTTGCAGGTCTACCTTGTGGCCGACGGAGACGTACACGGGCTGGACCTCACTGCGGCTTCTCACCACCGCACCAATGATCTCGTCCCCGTCGCGAAGGTAAGTGTAGGCCCCTCTCTCGGGGCCTGGCTCGTGGTAGGTGCCCCAGAGGTGCGATTTGGCACAGCCAATAGAAGGTCTGTCAATGATAAGGCCAATGTGAGTAGCCAGCCCCATGCGGCGGGGATGGGCCAGACCCTGGGCATCGAAGATGAAGAGGTCCGGCTCTGTGGTCAGCTTTTCCAGGGCTTTCAGGACCGCCGGCCCCTCCCGGAAAGCCAGAAGGCCAGGGATGTAGGGGAACGGCACAGGCTGTTCAGCCGTGCTCTGGTCAATAGGGGTCAAACCGGGATAATCCAGCACCACTACAGCCGCTTTGGCGATGTCATCCCTCACACCGACATCAATCCCGGCCACAGTGCGCACCTGGGCGAAAGCAGTTTCCTGAGATACCTTGTCTCGCAGACGCTGCTGTATACTCATAGCCTCAGCGGGCGAAACGTCCCAGGAATGAAGGGGGACAATCTTCAAGATGACTCTCCTTAAGCGATACGTTGGGCCAACTCCCGCTCCCGCCGGATTTGCAATCCGGCGGTCTGGTGGCTGGATTGCAAATCCAGCCGGAGCAAACACAGACTTAAGCGATACGTTGGGCCAGTTCTCTGAACATGTCAGCTTGCAGGCTGGTTCGCTGGGCCCAGGCGACGGGCATACCTTCTACGGCGGCCTGGGCAAACAGTTCAGGGGCCGGCGTGAAAAGACTCAGCAATTCACTTCCCAGGGTGGACTCTATGGCCGACCTGGTGGGTGTGGAGGCGGAACGGGTGCGGTTCACCACCACGATGCCAATTCGGCTGCCTTTTACGCCCAGGGCCTGCAGGCTGTCCAGAGCCCTCTGGGCCAGGGTCAGGGCAATCTTATCAGGTTCAGTGACCAGGATGACCTGGCTGCATTTTTTGAGGACCTGCTGGGCAAAGGCATTCAATTGGGAGCCCATGTCCAGTATGAGGTACTGGGCTACTGTTTCCAGGCTGCTTAAAATAGCTTCCAGGTGGGGCAGCGTCATCTCCCCTCGAGTACCTGAACCTTGAGCTGCCAGGAGGACCCTGATACCACTGGGATGACTGAGCAAGGCATCCTCCACCATACTCGGGCTCAGGGCAGCCGGTTCTTTGCCCAACAAATCAGCCATGGTATCTACAGGGCTGAGCCCCAATTGCAAGGCTACTGCGCCAGAGTAGGGCTGTAAGTCGAGCAAGATGACCTCCTTATTCATTTGGGCCAGCGTGACAGCCAGGTTCACGGCCAGCGTAGTGACTCCGACACCGCCCTTCGCTCCCAGCAAAGCAATGCTTTTGGCTTTAGCAGGCGCAGCGTATGCCGAGCGAAGCAAAAGGGCCCTCACGCGCGCCACCAATTCGGCGGGAATAACCGGCTTGGTTAGATAGTCATCCGCCCCAGCCTCAAAACCAGCCACTTTGTCTTCTACCTGGCTCTTGGCGGTGAGCATGATAACCGGTATCTGGGCAATCTGAGGGGTAGCCCTCAAACGGCGGCAGACCTCGTAACCATCCATGCCCGGCATCATGATGTCCAGGAGAACCAAGTGCGGCTTCTCTGTTTGGGCCTTGGCTAGGGCTTCTTGACCGCTCTGGGCGACAACGATTTCATAGCCCTCCCGATGCAAGGTGTAGCCAATCAGTTTCAAGGCGTTGACATCGTCATCAACGATTAAGATTTTCTCTGCCATGACATTGTAACCTTATCTTATATATACTTTAACACAAAAAACGCTCCTTGGCAAATTAGGGGCTCCCCTGGCCTCTTTTGGCTTGACAAAGATCTGATTTCAGGGTAATATATAAATGTTTCTTTATACATTAGCGTGGCCGGAGGACCAAGAAAGGATTCGATACGGAGGCATGCCCTTGCGCGACTCCAACAGTGAACTGAGAGAGCTCAGCGGATACTTCAAGGCTCTGAGTGGTATCACCCGTTTGCAAATCGTCGGGCAACTGGCCAGCGCTGCGGAGTTGAGCGTTTCAGAGTTGGCCATGGCGCTTCGACTCAGCCAACCCCTTGTCTCCTGGCATCTGAGCGGACTCCGGAAGGCTGGTTTGGTCAGGGTCAGAAAAGATGGACGGCAAATCCTCTGTTCTCTTGACCGGGAGAGGTTGCGACAATATCAGCGGAGCCTGGCCAGGCTGCTGAGGGAGGATTGGAGAGTGGATGGAAAGGTAGGGGCCATAACTCGATGCTAACCGATTGGGTCAGAAAGTGGACACGCGGGCTGTTGGAACCTGTAGCCGGCCTCATGAGCAAGACAGGGGTATCACCCAATCTTCTGACAGTGATCGGCTTCGTTCTGATGGTGGGGGTAGCCTATGTGCTGGCCACAGGTCACCTGCGTATCGGTGGTGTGCTCATCGTTTTGGCCGGGACCTTCGATGCCCTGGATGGGACTCTGGCCCGGCTGACAGGGAGGAAAAGTCGGTTCGGAGCCTTTTTGGATTCGACTGTAGACCGTCTCTCCGAGGCGGTCATTTACCTGGGGTTGCTGGTTCACTACATTCAGCACGGTAGCCGGGAGGAGAGCTTTTTGATCTATGCGACCATTGTGGGCTCGCTGATGGTCAGCTATGCCCGGGCCCGGGCCGAGGGTATCGGCATCGAGTGTAAGAGGGGCATCATGACCCGTTTCGAGCGTGTGGCGGTGCTGGTCATCGGCCTGATCCTTGATCAGATGCGCATTGCCCTGTGGGTTCTGGCCGTTCTTTCCAATTTCACTGCCTTGCAACGCATGTATCATGTCTGGCGAGACACCGGCGGTGAGAAAGGAGGCTAGAGTTCATAGGCAGGCCTGTGTTACCAGTAGTTGACTCCTGGCACAAGCACCGGCTAAAGGCCCCGACTGAGCAGCCCAAGGGCGTT
>JBBIJG010000264.1:2951-4737 GCA_037446095.1 Caldilineae bacterium | reverse complement strand
CCTGGTCGGTGCTGTTGTAGGCCACGTCCGGCCGCGGCTCCCTGCCCGAGCCCCAGCCGAGGGCAAAGTTGCCTCCCTCAATGGGTGGGTCAACGGTCACCGGGTAAACGGCCTCGGCCAGCCAGGCCTGCAGCACCACGATGCTCAGCAACTTCCCTTCCAGGCGTAGTACGGCCGTCACCTGTCGCCCGGCGCGGTCGTAGACCAGGGCCCGGCCGTAGCGCAGGGCCACCCGGCCGTCCTGGGCCAGGAAGACGATCCCTTCAGCCGAGGATAGCGGCACGGCCACCAGGGGGCGACCATCCGTTTCGCCCCTGTTGTCCAGTCGGCCCACGATCTCCAGGTCGCCGTCCAGTTCCAACGGTTCGCTGAGGACAAAGACCTGCTCCACGCCCCGCTCCCCGGCCACGTACTCTTCGCTTATGCCGTGCGGCCGCCGGTAGCGCACTACCCGGCCGTCGGTTGTAGGACAAGATGCCATCTTGTCCCACGCTTCAGCCGCAAAGTAGACCCGTCGGCCGGAGCGGACGGCGCGCAAGCGGTAGGAGAGGCTGGCCGTCTGGCCATTGCCTCCCCGGGCTGTGAAATGTAACCCTTCCTCGTCGAACCCGGCGCGGTAGCGGCCGTTTTCCAGGGTTGCCGGACCGCCCGGGTCACGACCCCCATCCCCAACCCTTCCCCCTGCCAGGGGGAAGGGAGTCGGTCCCCTCTTCCCGGGCCTGGGAGAAACTGTAGCGGTAGGGCGTAGCCGCTCGTCGCATCACCAAACTGCCTTGTATCCACCAACCAGCGCTGCATAAAAGTCTTGTTGGTATCGGCCGGCATCCAGCTCCGATAGGTGTACCTCACCCAGCCCCCATAGCCATTGTCCGCTTGTCTCAAGAAGTGACGGCGGCGGGTCTTGTCGCTGTTGTGCCCGTCCGACTTGTGCTCGCGGCGCAGGATGTCGTGCGTCTCATAGCTGAAGGTCATGTCGGGCAGGGTTTTGCCCCCATCGGCATCCAGTTGCTCGATCTGGGTCAGGAGACAATAGGGATGCCCGTCGTACTCTCCCTGGCTGTAATGGAACCGGTACTGGCGGAGGAGTTGGCCGTTGTAGTACACCCTGACGCCGTCCAGCTTGTAGGCCAAATCCGAAACCCAGGCTTTGGGGTGGGCGTCTTTGGCTTTCTTGCCGATGTCGAAGTAGATGTAATGCTCCCATTTCTCGAAGGTGGTTTCGGGGGCTCTATCAGTCGGCGGAGGCTGACTTAGGTGTAGCCCGCCAATCCATTCGAGGTGGAGCTTCGCTGGCTCTTGGCCCTCCGAAGGGCGCGCAGGAGGTTGCTTTTGACCCCTCGATGGTCCTTTTCCAATTCCCGCAAGATGGCCTGCATCCGGGCCCGACGAGAGGTCAGGCTGTTGGGGCAGCGCGGTGGAGGTGGAGGGAAATTGCTGGCCTGAGCAAAGCGGGTCAGGGCCTTTTTGGGTACATAGAGCAGCGGCCGGATGAGGGTGATCTTGCCGTCGAAGAACTCGACCCGGGGTTCCATACTTTCCAGACGGCCCCCGTAGAATAGGTTAAGCAAGGCCGTCTCGACCACGTCGTCAGCGTGATGGCCAAAGGCCACCTTGTTGCAATCCAACCGGTCGGCTGCCAGGAACAAAGCTTTGCGCCGGTGCCAGGCGCAACGGAAGCAGGTGAGGGGTCGTGGTTCGTCAGCCGATACCTCCAGCGGCACAAAGGCATAGGCCACACCTTCGGCCTGGAACCAGATCTCCAGGTCCTGGCAGAGGCGTGCCGCAG
>JBBIJG010000264.1:271-2938 GCA_037446095.1 Caldilineae bacterium | reverse complement strand
CGTAGACGTGGACGGCGATCAGGTCAACCTTCTCGGAGAACGAGCGCTGGCGCATCTGCAACAGTCGCAGCAGGCTCAGGCTATCGCTTCCACCGGAGACGGCCACCACGATGCGGTCGCCGTCTTCAATCAAGCCATACTTACGGACAGCCCTGTTGATTTTTTTCAGGAGCCTTTCCGCAAGAGCGTGTTCCGGCATGGCGTCCACCCTCTTCGCAGCTTTGCACATCACTCCGTCAATCGTCCTAATCCGGCACCACCTTCCAGAAATCCAGCTCCTCCTCCACCCTTTCGATCTCTTCCTGGGGCAGACGGATATAGATGCCCTCAGCTTCGGCAGCCACAGTGCCGTCCTCCAGCCGGATCTCCCCTCGCCCTTCCAGGATGCGGTTGCGCAGACCGGTCATCTCTCCCACCAAGGTCAGAGGTTGCCCCAGAGGCACGGGACGACGGAATCTCACCTCCAGCTTGGCCGTCACCGCCCACAAATCATGGGCAATGGCCACCCGCCCGATGACCTCGTCCAACAGGGCGGTGACGATACCACCGTGCATCACCCCCGGGTAGCCCTGGTGCTCCTCCCGGCCGATGAAGTGGGCTACCACCCGGCCCTCTTCATCCTGATAAAAGAAAGCTTTCAGCCCGATGGGGTTCTGCATCCCGCAGACAAAACACATGCGAGAGTTAGGTTGCTTCTGCATTTGACGGTTCATACTCCTCATGTTCCTGTCGTCAGCCGTTCACCAGCCCGGCCGCCTCAAAGGCGCTCAGGGCTTCTTCGTATTCCTGTGGAGTGATTTTGCGGCCAGCACGGCATGGCCCACAGCCCGGTGAGCCGGGAAATATTGGTCCATCAGGCTGATGTGGACATGGGGTGAGAGGGCGGTGGCGATCCAGTGCAAAACCTCTCCGGTGCCGGCCAGTCCCTCCGGCAGGACCAGATGGCGCACGATCATCCCCCGTCTGGCGAGACCCCTTGGGTCTAACACCAGCTCATCTCCGACCTGGCGATACATCTCCTGGAGAGCAGCGCGGTTATGCTTAACGTAATGGGAGAATCCCGACAGGCGGCGGGCGATAATGTCGTCGGCGTATTTGGCATCGGGCAGCCAGATGTCAATCACGCCCTCAAGGAGGCGCAGCACTTCCACGGTTTCATAGCCACTGGAGCTGTAAACCAGAGGCCGGCGTAGGCCACCCTCGATAGCATGGGGCAGAGCAGCCAGAATCTGATGTTCTTTCCAGATCAGGGCCTTTTGGCGCTCAGAAGCCACTGCTTGTAAATCGCATCAAAGTCGTGTCCCGAGACAGATTCTGCCACCCTCATGAAACTTTCAGGGGTGGCGATTTGGTATCGGTGCTGGCGCAGGTATTCCCTCATGATGGCAAAGTAGGTCTCGTCGCCCACCTTTTGGCGCAGGGCGTGGAAGAAAAGAGGCCCTTTGCCGTAAACGAGGGGGCCATAGTCCTCCGCGGAGAAAGCAGCCACCGGTTGGGCGACCGCCGCATCGCGCCCTTCCTCGACAATCTGCCGGTAAGGGCTCTCGAAGTACTCGGCCAGGGCGGATTGAGCTTCTTTCTGACCATGGATGTCCTCAATGTAAATGAGGGTCGAGTAGTTGGTCAGGGCCTCGTCCAGCCAGGGCTTGTCTACCTGGTCGCTGCCCACCAGGCTGTACCACCACTGGTGAGCTACCTCGTGGGCCGTGGCGAACTCGAAAAAGCCGCCCGCTTGTCTTGCCTGGTAGAACCGCTGGGCGATGACGATCAGGCCCGGATACTCGATGCCCGCTGCCGTGATGGGGGCTTCAACGACATCGAATTCGGCAAAAGGGTATAGACCAAAGCGCCTGTTAAAGGTGCGCAGGGCATCGCTGGCGTATTGGAGCACCTTCTCGCCAGCGGCTTCATCCATGGGCAAATAATACGAGTTGACGGTGGTCTGGCCCACGGTGGTGCTCTTCACCACGAAATCCCGGCTCATGACCACGTTAAAGTCCCGCATGGGGCCGCTGACAAAGTGGAGAGTGCGGGTGCCATCGCCGTTGTCGGTTTCCGAAACAAGTGAGCCGGAGGTGGCCACCACCATGCCCCTGGGCACAATCAGGTGGAGGTTGTAGAGGGCGGTGTCGCTATAGACCACGTCGCCATAGTCGGGGGCCAGCTCCACGTTCCAGCCCTCGTCGTCGTAGACCGGCACCAGGGGATAGAAGCCGGCCAGGGCCATGACCCCGTTCTCGTAATTGAAAGCTCCATAGCCGTGCTGGTTGCCCTTGGGAACGAGCACCTTGAAGTCCATGAGGATCTCCAGCTGGGCCTCGGGAGCCAGGGGCTCCGAGAGCAGCACCTTCAGGGCCGTGTCGCTCAGTTCATAGCTCACCTGGGGTTCCTGCCCGTTGACCAGGATGCGCGCGATGCTTAATCGGCCTCCGTGCTCGGGAGTGTTGGGGAAGAGGCGGAAATAGATCTGGCGCAGTGCGACCGTCTCATTGTTGGTGTAGAACAACCGCTGACTGCCCGTCAGGGTCAGGGTCTCCATGTCAACGGCCAGGTCAATGTGGTACTGGGTGGGGTCATCCAGTTGGGCGATGTCGCCCGCAAACTGGGGGAGCATGGCCGCCTCGTAGGGTGTGAGGTCGTCCCAACTGGCCAGCGGTGTAGGCGTAA
>JBBIJG010000264.1:0-261 GCA_037446095.1 Caldilineae bacterium | reverse complement strand
CATCGCCCGATGGAGCAGGCGTAGCCGTCGTCGGCGTTGGCGAGGGCGGGTGGAGAGCAGTGGTTGGGGTTGGGCTGGGGGTAGGAAGACAGCTACTGAGGGAAAGCCAAGGGATCAGGAGAATCCAGAGGAGGGACCTGCTCAGCCGCTTAAAGCCAGGGCTGCCTTTCAAGGGCTCCCATCGCGTCCCCTTACGGTTGATGAGCAAAGCGAGCTCGGGCATGGCATCACTCTTGGGCGATCAGGATAGGGGATAGCCAG
>JBBIJG010000263.1:0-4774 GCA_037446095.1 Caldilineae bacterium | reverse complement strand
ATGGGCCCTACGGCGGCGGAGACCCCGGGCCGGCCTGCATGCGTGAGGCCGATGGGGAAAAGAAGCCAATAGGCAGCGATAGTTCCCTCAAGCCCCAGAAGGAGTGATCTGCCCTTTTCGCTCCACCCGCCGGGCCATGACCCATCCTCCCAGGCTCAGGCCAGCCATGAAGGCGGTGATCAGCGGCCCTATCTGCGGGTTCCGCTTTGATCGTCTCACTCCGGTGGATAGGGCAGATAGACCACCACCGTCGTCCCCTCGCCCGGCTGAGAACGCAGCGATAGGTGACCCCCAAAGCGCAGCGCCCGCTCCCGCATCCCCATCAGCCCAAAGTGGCCGTCGCGGGCCAGGGGGTTGGCGGTAACCCGCACCTCCTTCGGTTGGTTCAACACCTTGCCGGCCAGCATCTCCAAGGCCGACAACAACCCCATATCCTCCAGGTAGATGGGCCGCAGGTCTTGGATGACCCGGCGCACGCTCTCCAACGCCCCGGTGGCCAGCTCCCGCACCTCGTTCAACCGCCTGGCCAGTTGCGTCGGGTCGCCCATCGCCTTCTCGCACATCTCCACCCGGTGGGTGAGGGCGATGAGAGTCTGGGTGGTGTCGTCGTGCAGTTCACGGGCCAGCCGACGGCGCTCCTCCTCCTGGGCCAGGGTGATGGCGGCCAATTGGTGGGAGCGGGCCGTTTTCAGGATGTAGCCATTGGCTCCGGCCTGGAGGGCGGCAAAAGATGTAGGGATCGTAGTCGTAGGCGGTCAGGATGAGGACTTTTACATCGGGGTAGTTGGCCTTGATCCGGCGAGTGACCTCGATGCCGGTCAGGCCGGGCATCTGGGTCCAACACGGCCACGTCGGGACGCAGCTCGGCGATGCGAGCCAGGGCTTGCTCTCCATCCGGCTTCGGCGACGACCTGGATGTCGCCTTCTTCTTCGAGGAACTCGCGGATGCCTTTGCGGACGACGGCGTGGTCGTCGGCCAGGACGACGCGGAAAGGTGACGGTCACCTGTGAGGTGACCGTCGCCTGCAGGTGCGCCCGACAGGATTCGAACCTGCAACCTAGGGTTTAGGAGACCCTTGCTCTATCCGTTTGGGCCACGGGCGCATGTCAATAGAAAAAATACCCCCGGGGCGACTCGAACGCCCGCACATGGCTCCGGAGGCCACTGCTCTGTCCACTGAGCTACGGGGGCCTATCTTATAGTGTAGCATAGAAGAACCGATTTGGCAAATGGGCAATGAACTAAGGGCTTTGGCTGCGCACGTCCACTAAAGAGCCAACAAGTAAAGGAAAAAGGCGGAGAGAAGTGGAACGGTCAGATTGTCAACATGCCAGATAGAGACCGCCTCAACTACGGTAGCGATAACAGCCACAATGAAAGAGTAAAGCAGACTCAACTGCCAGCCAAGAGGAGGGAAGAACAAAAGGGCCAAAAAGGTAGCCAGCCAGCTAAAAAGGAACATGGTCAGCGAACCCTCCAGAGAACGGGTGAACCCTCGGATGCTGTATTGGTATCTACCAAAGTGCCTGCCCAGGATAGCCGCCAGGGCATCCCCCCAGGTCATCGGCATAAGGCTGGCCACCACCAGGTGCCGCCAGGACCACAAGAAATAGATGATGAGGGCAAAGGAGATAGGGAAATAAACAGTGCCCAGGTTGCCCTTCTCCCCCACTTCCATAGCCTTGAAGGTCTCCCGACGGTAGGAAATGTAATTGATGACCACAAAGGAAAGGGGAGGAATAAGGGCAAAATACCGGCTCTCGAAAAGGAGAACAGTGCCCACCGACCACATGCCCACAGCGATATGAATGAACTTGCGGGTAAAATCTGTCGAGTAACCACGCCATCTCCGCAAGCTCTCACCAATCCCAATGACAGCAAAAACGTAAACATAGGATAGAACAAGAGCAAGCCAATCAGATTCCATCGCCAAGACCCTCTTCTCCTAAACTGAACCGGGTTGTGGATAACTGGCCAAAAACTGTGGATAAGCACCCTGAATTGGGGATAACTCTCCTTCCTTTCCCGCTTCTCGAATTACCTCACTACCCTACCTGTCGGGCTGTGGGCCAAGGCTGCCCCTACGCATTGGGCCCAACGCCTCATAAATCATTCCCCTCGCCACCAGGTGAACCTGCCCCCATAGCCTAACCTACCCGCAACGTTATCCACACCTTATCCCCCTACCCTCAAGCCAACGTCCCACTAAATAATCGCCCCTGCAACCCCTGTTCCCCAATATCTGGGGCTCTCTTAATAGCCGAAGAGCGGTTATCCCCAGATTCCACAGGAACTACTACCACTGCTATCCTGATATATGACCGGAGTGCAAAAGTTGCTCTCATTTTCCCCCCATCATACTGCCAATGGGCTTTTCAGGAAAATGGGCAGGACAAAGCTCATGGGCGGTAGTTCTTCATGATGAGGGGGAAGAACTGTGTCAGAGGAGGCACAAAGGTAGTGGCCGTGCGCTCGGTGACGTAACCGAAATCGTCCTCCAGGTGGGCTACATTGAGGATGCTCAGATCGCCCCGGGTGGTGCTCACCACCGTCCCATAGCTGATGGTGACAGGCGAGCCGAGGCCAAGGGGACCCAACCAGGTGACCTTTTCCCCGTCCCAGGTGGCCGGAGGGCTACCTTCTGTTGAGAGAGAACCGGGAATGTAGGCGACGTCGGCGGGGATGACGTTGGTGAGTACCGCCGACGAAGCATCTCTGACGCCCTCGTTGCGCAGGACAATGGTATAGGTCAGGGGCTCGCCACGCTCCGCCGTGTCTTTGTCCACCGTTATGGTCGAGGCGGAGAGGTCAGGAGCGTTGGCCCGCACGTCTACCTCCCGGTCGAAGAGGACGCGGTGGTCCCCGTAGCCTATATAGGCAACGTTAGAGATGACTGTACCTGGAGCCAGCGGGGAAGCGACATTCACCCGGTAGCTCACGGTGACGCTCTGGCCTGGGGCGATGGCTCCGTCCCAGGTCACGGTGTCGGTTAGCGGGTGGTAGATGGCCTCGGCCGGCTGCAGGCTGCCAGCCACGTAGCTGGTATTGGCCGGTATGGGGTTGAGCAGGCTGGCCTGGGAGATGTTGTCCCAGCCATCGTTGCGCAGGGTGATGGTATAGGTCAAAGGGTTGCCGTCGGCAACGACTGTCCTGTTGACAGCCAGAGTCGAGGTCCCCAGCCAACTGAGCCAGCCCACAACCCGTTCCATTACCCTTTCTGCTGCTCCACTGTCCAGGGTTTCAAAGGGGTAACTGAAGAAGACAGTACGGTAGGATGGCGCGGCGTGAGTCAGGCCGATGGCCGCGCCGTGATTGCCCCGGAAGGCTGTCTCGGTCGAGATGGTAGGAGTGAGGGCATCACTCCAATTGTTGAAAGGATAGTTAAGATCGTAGGGCCCCAGGCTATCCCCTACCAAGTTGCCGGTCACCCCGGTGGCTACAGTCGTGCTCAAATCTTCGCTGTAGGCCAGGACGCCCAGGTAATCCGTGGCAAACGAAGTGAAGCCACTGTCGTACAGGTAATCCTGGCCGCTGAGGAAGAGACGGCCACCCCCGCCCAGATACGTCGCCAGGCGAGCTTCCTCTTCTGGGGTGAGGGTCTGGTACCAGTCGTAGCCGGTGAACCAGACCACGATAGGATACCGCTGGAGGATGCTCAGAGGAGGGCTGTTGTAGGGCCAGCCCGCGCCGTTGACGTTCCAGTAGTCATAAGGCAGGCCATTGGCTTGCAGGGCCGCCTGGTAGTGAGCTTCCTCGTCGTACCAACGGTCGTCGTCCACCAGCAGGATGGGAGCCGGGGTCTTGGTGGTCAGGAGGGAGGAGCGAGCTAAAGTCGGCGACAGGGTCGAGCGGGCGGTCACGGTCACTGGGTCGGAGACGTGCCAGGCAGCCGAGGGGGGGACCTGCACCGTCACCGTGAAGTTGACCGAAGCGCAGGAATTCACCACGGCGGTATCCGTTGACAGGCTCACCGGCCAGTTGTTACCCTGGAAGCTCAAGGTGTAGGTATCGCTGCCGCCGGTCTCGCCGCTGTTGCGCAGGCGCAGGGTATGGGCGACGGCTGTATCCGGCGGGCCAATCAGAGTCTGGCTGGAAGGGCTCAATTCCATCCCCACCTGCTGGCGAGGGGACACAAGCCAGTTGATGACCCGCTCCATCACCGCCTGACGGTCAGAGGCGCTGTTAATGGCCTCGAAACCGAAGGACAGGTAGACGACCCGATAGGGCAGGCACAGGCCCACCCGTTGTCCGCCGGAGCCATCGCCCTGATACTGGATGACCGGGGAGGCATAGTCGGCGTCGGCTACGGCAATCTGGTCGGGGGAGGACTGGTTGTCGGCCCCATCTCCGCCCTGGATGGTCAGGTCCAGGCCGGCGAGGATGTCGTCGGCCAACCCTTGCAAGTCATAGGCGTCGGCGTTGTCGGCCACATACCTGGCTTTCAGGTAGTTTTCATAGTAGTCGGTGCGGACAAGCCAACTGCCGCCGCCATCCCAATAGCCCACGTCCTGGCCGGTGAGGAAAAGCCTGCCCCCGCCGTCCAGGTAGGCGGTGATGGCAGCCTCGGCCCCGACATAGCCCGGCGAATCCAGAGGGGCAGACCATAAGACGATGTCGTAGGGAGCAAGGTCGTCGGCCTGGGGCACATCGTTGGGCGTGGCAAAGGGCGCTTCGATAGTCCATGTGTCATAATAGTAGTCCAGAGCGTCCAGGGCTTCCTGGAAGTAGCCGATCTGACTATGGTAGTACCACCTCCCGCTGTCCACCAGGAGG
>JBBIJG010000262.1:0-4784 GCA_037446095.1 Caldilineae bacterium | reverse complement strand
GGCCGGGGTCACACCCTCCAGGTCTTCACCAGGAATGTTCAGACGTTGGCCTATATGAGCACCTGTAGCCAGAAAGATAGCCCGGTAGTCCTTCTTCAGGTCATCCAGGCTGAGGTCCTTGCCCACAGAGGTGTTCAGCCTGATCTCCACCCCCAGGCCCTTGATGTAGTCTATCTCCTCCTGCAAGGTTTTCTTGGGCAGGCGGTAGTCGGGGATGCCCACGGCCATCATGCCGCCAGCCACGGGCAAGGCTTCGAAGACGGTGACACCATAGCCCTTTCTCACCAGATCGTAAGCGGCAGCGAGTCCGGCCGGGCCACTTCCCACAATAGCCACTCTCTCTTTCTTCGTTCCCTCAACGGGAACTGGCATCACCGGAGCGGCATGGTCATAGGCGAAGCGCTTCAGGCTGCAGATCGCCAGGGCCTGGTCCACCTCCTTGCGCTTGCACTCCGCCTCGCAGGGGTGGTGACAGACCCGTCCCAAAACGCCGGGAAAGGGGACGGTCTCGCGGATCAAAGCCAGGGCCTCATCGAACTTGCCCTGGGCGATGAGGGCGATGTAGCCCTGCACCCGGATGTGGGCCGGGCAGGTCACTTTGCAAGGAGAAGGGTGCTTGTCAATGACGAAGGCATTGGGCACCGCCTGGGGGAAGGGGCGATAGATGGCCTTGCGCTTGCCCAACCCCATCTCGAATTCGCTGGCTACCTCTACGGGGCAGACAAGGGTACATTCGGCACAGCCAGTGCATTTCGTTTCATCTACGTAACGGGGCTTTTTCCTGACCTTGACTTGAAAGTTGCCCACATAGCCGCTGATCTGTTCGACCTCGCTGTAAGTCAGGAGGGTGATGTTGGGATGCCGACCGGCATCCATCATTTTGGGTCCCAGAATTCAGGTGCTACAGTCGAGGGTAGGGAAGGTTTTGTCCAACTGGGCCATGTGGCCGCCAATGGACGGCTCCCTTTCCACCAGGTAAACCTGGTAGCCAGCGTTGGCGATGGTCAGGGCGGCCTGGATGCCAGCGATGCCTCCGCCCACCACCAAAGCGGCTTGGGTCACCGGCTCCTCACGGCTTTCCAGGGCCTCCTGCCAGGCCACGCGGGCCACGGCCGCGCTCACCAGGCGTTTGGCTTTTTCGGTGGCCTTGTCCACGTCCTTGGTAATCCACGAGTCGTGCTCGCGGATGTTGGCCATCTGAAAGTAGTAGGGGTTCAGCCCGGCCTTGGCGATGGCCGCCTGGAAAGTGGGCTCGTGCATACGCGGCGTGCAGGAAGCCACCACCACCCGGTTGAGACCCAGTTCCTGGATGTCCTTCTGGATCATTTGCTGGCCGGGTTCGGAGCACATGTATTTGTAGCCGCGAGCGACCGTCACATCGGGCAGGCCGCTGGCGAAACGGACCACTTCGGCCACGTCCACTGTGGCGGAAATGTTGATGCCACACTCGCAGACGTAGACCCCGATCTTTTTCTGCATGAGTCAATCCCCTTCTACATTTCAGCGAGTCACAAATTCACCTACAGTTGAAGCCATTTCTGAGTGCCCTATATTGGCTGCGCTACGTACTCATTGTGCAGAGCAACAAATAAACAGACAAGAGGCCAGATGTGACTAATGCATTGTTCGGGCATATCCTGTGGGATAGCCCATTTGTTTCCCCCGTGGAGGAACTTGTTTCGTGCCCTTGAGGCCTGTTGATAGTAGAATTTCGCTGCTTCACTATAATCGAGATCAACGCGTTCGCTCAGCGTTGCCACTGCTTTCTCCCATTTGACACCAGTCAAAGTCGGGAACAGCCTTTGAACCCTCTGCTTCACCGACAGGTTGTCATCAAGGAGCCTGCCCTGAATTTCATGTGGGAGTCCCATCTTGGACATGCGTTCCTCGAGGAAGTGTTGCAAGAGAACTTCCACAAGGGCACAAAAGAAAATTACAACCGCAAGTCGATGATTGCCCTCGTTCCGTTCTACAGGAACTGAGTTTGCGGCCGCCCCTCCCTGCTTTAGATGGTAGAATTCTTGCATAAGATCGATCAGGCTGAGAGCACTGAGTGGGAAGTATCCACTTGCCCCGTCGCCTGGAATTCCACAGCGAGGACACTCGTAGCCAACCCTTATGCGCTCATGGTCACGATCTACGATCCCACAAGATCCGCAGATCATAAAATCTGCAAGAAGCGTGCTCAGCCGCTGACTACGAATCTCAAGAACATCCATGACAACCTGCTCAGTATTGATTGACAGGACAACGCCTAACGTGACCTGTGAAGTTGGCGCAAGCGAATTTGGGCAAACACTGCTACCTACCCTGCAGCTTCCATCGCCTCTCAGACCGACCCGGCCACGTCCAGGGACCTGATGTGGGTCTTGGTCTTTGGCAGCTTGCTGCAATGAGCGTTTACACTACCGACAAACTGAAATGACGGCCCTCCCCCTACCCCGCTTCTGATAAACGGGCCAGTACTGGGCTGAACGGTACGACCTGCCGATGGAACATCAACGCACTTTCCGGGAGCCCGAAGGCCAGCCCGATCAACTGGGGCAAGAACAGCACTGGGATATGCAACGGTTTACCAACGGCCCGGGACGCCCGGTCCTGGTAACTATCCAGGTTCATGTGACACATGGGGCAGACCGTGACGATGCAATCGGCCAGGCTACACGCCTCCAGAATCGTCCCGACCATCTTGAAGCCCACCTCCGGCTTGGTCATGAGCAGAGAAGTACCACAGCAAGAGGCCTCATGGGGATGATGGTAGACGGTGGCTCCTAACGCCTCTAGAATGGCCACCATCGAGGTGGGTCGCTGGTCATCATCGAAGGGGCTGTAAGGGCGGACGGTCTGGCAGCCGTAATAGGGAGCAACGGTCAGGCCGGTCAGCCTCCGCTGGACCCTGGCGGTGATGGCCTCCGAGTTAAAATCATTAGCCAGGACATCCAGCAGGTGACGCGCCTGAGCCGTGCCGTGATAGGTCAGTCCCTCCACCCCCAGTGCCTGGTTGATAGTTGCCAGGAGGGCGGCATCGGAAGCAACGACGGCGGCGGTGCGTCGGAAGTTAGTATAGCAAGCACTGCAGACGGCGAGCATTTCCAGTCCATCACCAACTCGCTCAGCCAGGGCCAGGTTGCGGGCGGGAAGCACCATTCCCAGGAGGCCACTCACCACCGAAGCGGCGCTGGCTCCACAACAGGTCCAATCCTCGAGTTCCTCTACCTCCGCTCCCAAAGCCTCCAGCACCGCCAGCGTCGAGGCCTTGTACTCCAGGGCAGAGCCCTCCGCCGTACAGCCAGGGTAGAAGAGATACTTCATCGCTGCCCCTCTAGTTCCGCCACCCGCGCAAATAGCCGATCCAACCGGCCCTCACCACCCAAGCGGGGCCACTCCAGGTGGACCTTTCCCCGAAGCAGCAGCGTGAGCCCCAGCCTGGCATAACCCAGGGCGCTCAAGGGGTTGGTCGCCAGGAAGTAGCGGGCCATGAACTCCAGTTCTCGTACGTGCCCGTACCGGCGCATCACGTCGGCGAAGACGCGATAGAATGCGGTGCTCTCCTTCCACTTCGCTGTCCCCCGCTCCAGGGCCAGTTGTTTCAGTTGGGTGATGGTCTCGGTGAGGGGGATCCCCCGCGGGCAGCGCACCTGACACTTGTAACAGATGCTGCACAGCCACATCATCTTGCTATGCAGCACTTCCTCCATCAGCCCCAACTGGACCATCCGCCACAGCATACGCGGTGAGTAATCCATAGCGTAGGCGCTGGGGCAAGAGGCGCTGCAAGTGCCGCACTGAATGCAAGTGCGCAAGCTTGCACTGGGGGGGGTGAGGGCCTGGGCGAAGGCCCGGTCCACCACTACACTGGTCAAATCTAGGCTCTCTCTGGTCACTGAATGTCTCCTCGACCTTGGCGTAGGCTGAGAGAATTTGTTATCCATCTCTCCTGCCTTTTGGGATATCTCATTTGGAAATTGATATTGTCAAGTTATTGTAAAAGACTCATTGAATTATAGTCTGCGATCTGAGAAATGTCAAAAACGGTTTGGTAAAAAAGCGGGTAAAGGGAAGCACGACTCTGTTCCCCTACCCGCTTGTTTAGTCTCCATTGATAGTCATTGGGGAAAACCTGGGTCATCCTTACTTGCCGTACTTCTCCCTCTGTGCAGCGATGAACTCGGCGAACTTGGGATCCGAGGGGCGCATCAGGTTGTTCAGTTCGCTCAGGTCATCGGCCTTGATCTTGACCAGCCAGCCCTTATCATAAGGGGATGTGTTGACCAAAGTGGCTTCCCATTCCAGTTCCTCGTTGACTTCGCTGAGCTCGCCGCTGACGATGGCCTTGACCCGGCCGACCCATTTGCCCGATTCCATGGACATGAAGGGCTTGCCCTGCTCCACTTTGCGTCCGGTGCGGGGCACTTCGACGTAGACGAGCTCGCCAGCCAAGTCCTGTCCCATGTCACTCAGGCCCTGGACGACGACGTCTCCTTCGACGCGGGCCCAGTTATGCTCATCGTCATAGTACAGATCATCGGGGAATTCGTATTTGTCAATTTTCACTTTGTTGCCTCCTCTCTGATTACAGTTAGCCAATGATGGAACCTGCATCCATCCCCAAGTCACCCTTCGTTGCCACAACCTGGCTGCTGGGCCGGACAAACCACTCCTACCTTCCGGCATAGCCCCTATCCCAGTCCAGGAAGATTTTAATACTAATTTTCACAAATGTCAAGCGTCACCCAGGCGGGGCTTGCGCAGCGGTTGTAAAAGGTGTTGTTCGCATTTTCGAG
>JBBIJG010000261.1:1375-4791 GCA_037446095.1 Caldilineae bacterium | reverse complement strand
ATCCACGTGGACCTGTAACCAGGCTCTTTCTCTTATCACCAGCTCGACCTCTACACCGGTATAAACCTTGGGCGTCGGTGTGCCAACAGGGGTAGGTGTCGCCGGTGTCACAACAGGGGTTGGCGTAAAAGTGGGTCTGGGCTGGAGCGCCGTCGCAGTGCTCTTGGGCTCAGAGGTGGCTTTCATTGGCAGTGGAAGATGGGTGCGGAAGGCCCAAAGGCCCAAAAGGGCAAAAGCCAGAATAGCCAGGGTGATAACCAGAAACGGAAAGGCCAGCAGCCGCGGTTGAGTCAATGTCCTTTCTAAAGGGAAGGCGCGGGGACGTACGTCCCCGCCCGGAATCTGGCCGGCCTTGCCGATCAAATCGGGCTTTTTCCCCTTCGGTTCTCCCTTGTAAAGGGCTTTCACTTCCTCTGGGTCCAGGCCCAGATAGATAGCATAGTTACGCAGGAACCCTTTGGTATAAACCTCAGCGGGCATGATGGCAAAGTCTTCATCTTCCAGAGCCTGCAGATATTTGCTGCGTATTCTGAGTTCCTTCTCGACCTCTTCCAGAGAGACCCCTTTGTTTTGACGCGCTTCTTTCAGCAACTCGCCGAGTTGACCCATCATCCTCCTCCCCTAGAACTGGTAGCACAAAATATATACCGTATGCTCATAAATGTCAAATCAGGCAAGCCTGCATGTAAACGTGGGCAAGGGGGACATGCTCCCACAAAGAAGAGCTTGCGCTCTCGGAGTAGGGCAGCCTGCCCCGACTTCCCTTTTCGGGAGCAGAGCCCTGGCCAGGTCGTTTCTGGTTTCATGCCGCGACCTGCGGCGCAAGCCCGGGGAGAGCAGGAATTGAAAGAGTAGGGAATTTGTGTTACAATTAAAAAACCATGAGCGGGCGATAGTTGGCGCTCAAGTGGTGGGGAGGCAACGCAGGAGGCATGACGCTTGTCGGCGCTTTAATCGGTTTGGCGGTGCTTTTTGATTTCCTGAACGGTTTTCATGACAGTAGCAACGTGGTGGCTACCCTCATCTCCTCGCGGGCCACGTCTTCGTGGATGGCCCTTGCTCTCAGCGCGGTGGCTCATTTCTGCGCCCCCTTCCTTTTCGGCGTGGCGGTAGCGACCACCATCGGCCAGGAGATTGTGGATCCAACTACCCTCACCATCAACGCCATCTTGGTGGCTCTCTTGAGTGCCATCATCTGGAACCTGATCACCTGGTTTCTGGGTATCCCTTCCAGTTCATCCCACGCTTTGATCGGCGGTATCGTGGGCGCTGTGGCCGCTTCGGGGTTGAGCACGATCAAGATGATGGGCCTGGCAAAAGTGCTCGTAGCCCTTTTCCTCGCGCCTGTACTGGGCCTGTTGAGTGGGTATCTCTTCATGAAACTGGTTCTCTTTCTAGCGCGAGGGGCCTCGCCCAGGATCAACCGGCTTTTCAACCGCTTACAAATCGCAACCTCCCTGGCTTTGGCTCTAAGCCACGGCACCAACGATGCTCAGAAAACGATGGGTATCATCACCATGGGGCTGGTCACCACAGGTTATCTGGCCCACTTTACCGTCCCTCGCTGGGTAGTGCTGGTCAGTGCCCTGGCCTTATCCTTGGGTACTGCTTGCGGGGGTTGGCGGATCATCAGAACCCTGGGAGGCAGGATATACCGAATCCGACCCATTCATGGCTTTACCTCTCATGCCACTTCAGCTTTAGTTATCTTAGGGGCAGCTCTGCTGGGCGGTCCGGTCAGCACCACTCATGTAGTGGGCTCGGCAATCATGGGCGTGGGCTCGGCAGAACGGCTCTCCAAAGTGCGCTGGGGGGTGGCCAGCCACATTTTCACTGCCTGGGCGATCACGATTCCGGTCACTGCGCTGCTGGCCGCTCTGCTCTGCCAATTGTCAGGCCTCTTGAGACTATAGAAAGGGGAGAGACAATGGGTTGGAAGGATTGGTTTAAACCGCGACAGGACAAGTTTCTACGGCTGCTCATCGAGCAGGCAGCCAAGACACTGGAGGGTATGGAGGCTCTGGAAGACTATATGAAGAACGCCAGCGAGGACGCAGCCAAACGAGTTGCCAGAGCCGAGAAAGAAGCCGATGAAGTGCGGCGTATCCTCATTGACGAACTGCTCCGCACTTTTATCACCCCCATTGACCGGGAGGATATCTTTGCCCTTTCGCGGGCTATTGACGACATCATTGACTATGGCCACACTACGGTTGATGAGATGGAAATCCTGAATGTGGAGCCGAACCATCATTTGCAGCACATGGTTTCCAGATTGCGGAAAGCGGCCGAGGAGATCCACCTGGGCGTCCTGCGCTTAAAGGACCACCCCAACGTGGCCAACGATCATGCCGTGCGAGCCAAAGCTCTGGAGAACGAGGTCGAGCACCTGTACCGGGAGGCCATCGCCGATCTTTTCAGCGGACCTAAGGACGTGGAGCACGTTGTGGAGATGTTGAAACTCAGGGAGATCTACCGTCATCTCAGCAACTGCGCCGACCGGGGTGATGAGGCGGCTAATATTATAGGAGACATTGTGGTGAAAAGGACTTAGCTCCTATCCGAAAACCCGTAGGGCGGGCTTTCTAGCCTGCCCGCACAGCCTGGAAAGGTTGTCCCCCACCTGTTTTCGGATAGGTTCTAAGCAGCCTCCCAAGAGAGGGGGGGGCCCACAAGGCGGGGTAGGTGAGGGTCTTCACTGCCCTGCCAGTCCCAATTCCTTGGCTATGCCCTGCATAGCCTCCAAGACAAGAGCGATGTGCTCGTTCAAGTCCACGCCCAGCTCGGCGACTCCCTTCTCAATATCCTGACGGTTCACTCCTGCAGCAAAGGCTTTGTCCTTCCATTTGTTTTTGACCGATTTGACCTCCACGTCCAGGATGCTCTTAGACGGTCGCACTAAAGCCACAGCTACGATAAGGCCCGTTAATTCGTCCACAGCAAAGAGGGCCTTTTCCATCAAGCTCTCACGAGGGACCCCACTGTAATCGGCGTGGGACTGCATGGCGTGGATGAACTCCTCTGGCCAACCCCGCTCGCGCATGATCCGGGCTCCCTCTGTGGTGTGTTCCGGCACGGTGGAGAACTTCTCGTAATCAAAATCATGGATGAGCCCCACGATGCCCCATTTCTCCTCATCCTCACCAAACTTCCGGGCGTAGGCCCGCATGGCCGCCTCCACGGCCAGAGCGTGCTTGATCAGGTTAGGATTCTTGGTATATTCAGTCAGTAACTCCCACGCTTGTTCTCGGTCCATGGTTGTCGCTTACCTCCCAGATGCTCATTTCCGGTATGATACTCCGACAGCTCGCCTGGAGTTGGGGAAGCAGGGAGGCTTCCCCGCCCTGACAGTGAGAGTGTCTGTCAGTCCAGGGGGATGGTAAAGCTGAAGGTGCTGCCCCGGCCTGGTTCGCTTC
>JBBIJG010000261.1:0-1329 GCA_037446095.1 Caldilineae bacterium | reverse complement strand
AGGCCTAAACCAGTCCCTGTGGTCTCGCGCACCACAGGGTCATCGCCGCGGAAAAACCGGTCAAAGATCCGTGCCTGGTCTTTGGGTGATATGCCAATGCCCGTGTCGCTGACACTCAGGCATAGATACCGACGGCCTGGCTCGCCCGAAGGAGCGGGTTGAGCCTCCCCAGACGGTGAACCATCCGGCCACATCATGGCCTTCACGCTGATCTGTCCACCAGGCAGGGTGTATTGATAGGCATTGCTCAGCAAATTGGTCAGCACCTGGATGAGACGGTCCTCGTCGGCCTGTACGGGCGGCAGGTCTTCAGGCACTTCGACGGTCAGCATCAAATTCTTGGCTCTGATCCCCTCCTGCATGGTTCGCACCACCTCATCCACAACGGCCTTGATGGAGACGGGCTGGATGTTCAGTTTCAGCCGACCGCTTTCGATGCGTGAGAGGTCCAGAAGATTGCTGACCAGGGCATTCATCCGATCTACATTGGCCCTGATCACCTGCAGGAATTTTTGCTGCATCTCGCCGAGCTCACCGACGGTGCCTTTGAACAGAAGGTCGGCGTAACCTTTGATGGAGGTCATGGGGGTCTTGAGTTCATGAGCCACGATGGAGACGAACTCGGACTTGGCTTCATTGGCCCGCTTCAAATCAGAATAGAGGCGAGCATTATCAATAGCGATGGCAGCGTGATCGGCCAGGCGGGACATAAAAATCAGATCATCCTCACTGAAAGCGCCCAATTCTGAGCTTTCCACACTGATCACACCCATAACCCGTTCCTCGCGCCGGATAGGCACCGTAAGTTGAGAGCAGGTCTCCGGTGGAACGCCGACATAGTCGGGGTCCTGCCTTACATCCGACACCAGAGCGGGCTGTCCCGTCCGCAACACGCGCCCCACGATCCCCAGGTTGATAGGCCAAAGTCGTCCGACATAGGGCCCGGATTCCTGTCTGTAACCACGGGTAGCCAGAAGCTGCATCCCGTCTTGTTCCTGAGTGACCATGCCGATCAAGCCTCCATGAGCACCGGTCATCCTCAGCGCGCAGTCCAGGGCAAAGCCCAAGACCTTATCGTAATCGAGGGTGGCGTTAAGCTGGCGGTCAATTTCCTGCATGATGGCCAGCTCTTCCAGCCGTTTGGCCAGAGCCTGATCGGTCATGGTGTACAGGCGGGCATTTTCGATAGCGATAGCCACCTGGTCGGCCAGGGATTGCAACACGAAGAGATCGCTCTCTTCAAAGGCGTTGACTTGCCGGCTTTGGACATCCAGGACACCCAGGATCTGCTCGCCGAGGGACAGGGGGATAGCCAACTCGGCTTTGCTA
>JBBIJG010000260.1:0-4812 GCA_037446095.1 Caldilineae bacterium | reverse complement strand
TGGGGGCATGTAGCAACACCAAATCCACTTTGGACATGATGCTCCTCCTGGCTGGTTATCTTGCTCTCACTCTGGCTCCTGGCACAGGCACCGAGTCTATGATTTCCTGAATCACAGCCCTGGGGTCTACGTTTTTGAGCCGAGCCGAGGGGCTGATGATCAGGCGATGGGCCAGAGTCACCTGAGCCAGAGCTTTGATGTCGTCAGGGATGACATAGTCACGCCCCAGGATAGCCGCTCGCGCCTGGCTGGCCTTGTAGAGAGCCAGGCTCCCCCGTGGGCTGGCTCCCAGGTAGACATCCGGATGGTGGCGTGTCTCATTGACGATGGCTACGATGTACTCCTTGACCGCATTGTCCAGGTAGATACCCCTGACCGCTGCCTGAGCTTCGAGCAGCTCTGCAACGTCCACCACCTGGCCGATTTCCTCCACGGGATGGACATACTGTTGGGCATCCATCATGGTGATTTCGTCTTCAGGCTTTGGATAGCCCAGGCAGATGCGCATCATGAAGCGATCCAGTTGGGCCTCAGGCAGAGGGAAAGTGCCGGCGTACTCAATGGGGTTCTGAGTGGCCAGGACAAGGAAAGGCCGGGCCATAGGATAGGTTGTGCCATCCACGGTGATCTGCCGTTCTTCCATACATTCCAGAAGGGCGGACTGGGTTTTGGGGGTGGCGCGGTTGATCTCGTCGGTCAGGACGATTTGGGCCATGACCGGGCCGGGGCGGAACTCGAACTCCTGGGTCTTCTGGTTAAAGACCGAAACGCCCGTCAAGTCGCTAGGCAACATGTCGGGAGTGAACTGAATGCGCCGGAAAGTGCAACCGATGGATCTGGCTATGGACTTGGCCAGCATGGTTTTGCCTACCCCGGGCACATCTTCAATCAGTAGATGCCCCTGGCAGAGCAAAGCCAACAGGGTGAGTTGCACCTCCTCATGTTTGCCAACAATGACCTTCTCCACGTTGGCAATCACCTTTTCGGCCACCTCTTGAGCCTTGTGCATGGTTGTGTACTCCCTCCTTGCCTGATTATACCAGCTTTTGGGCAAAAAGGGTAGTTTGGGCACGCACTCGAATCTGTAGTCGTCCAGGCTCAGTAGACCGCAAAAGATCATCTGGAGTAGAGCCTTCAGGCGGAACTCTCCGGCTCAAGCTTTGCGGTCTACTGAGGCTCCACTGGGGGGCAGGGGCATAAGCCCTCTCCGCAATCCAAGACAGGAGTTTGGAAGCTGAAGGACAAAACCTTGATTATAGACTTTCACACCCATATCAACCCTCCTGAAATTATCAGGCATCGGGCGCAGTATCTGAGCTGTGACATCTGGTTCGGCGAGCTCTACGGCGACCCTAAAGCCAGGTTGGTCACGGCTGAGGAACTTATCGCCGAGATGGATGCGGCCGGCGTAGACGTGGCCGTCACCTTCGGCTTTGCCTGGAAGGACATGGGCCTCTGCCGGTTGGCCAACGATTACGTGATGGAAGCCGTAGCGCGCTATCCCGGTCGCCTCGTCGGTTTCGCCTGCGTGAACCCCAAATGGGGCTCTGAGGCGGCGCAAGAGGTAGAACGCTGCGTGGCAGGCGGTTTGCAGGGCATCGGCGAGCTCATGCCCGATGGCCAGGGCTACTGTTTAGACGATGAAAAGACCATGCGCCCCCTGGTTGAGGCTGCGGTGGCCCACGGTTTGCCCATTCTCACCCACACCAGCGAACCTGTGGGCCATTCTTACTGCGGCAAAGGCACCATCACCCCTGAGGTTATCTGCCGCTTCGTCCAGTCCTTCCCTCAGACCACCCTTATCTGCGCCCACTGGGGCGGGGGCCTGCCCTTCTATGAGTTGATGCCGGAGATAAAGAGGGCCTTTGCCAACGTCTACTACGACACGGCCGCTTCGCTCTACCTTTACAATGATGCCATCTTCCCCCTGGCTGCCCAACTGGTGCCTGACAAAATCCTCTTTGCCACCGATTACCCCCTCATCACCCAGCGACGCTTTCTCCAGAGGGTCAGAGGAGCAGGGTTGGAAGAAAGCAAACTCAACAAAATACTGGGCGGCAACGCCAGGGAAATCCTAAAGCTTGCCATGAAATAAGGAGTGTGATATAATTGAAGCCAAATTTCGGCCCAGCAGAGGGTAACAGTGCACCGACAGGGCATGATGTTGAGGATGATGCCAGCTCAGACGAGGAATTTCTCAGGAAGGAAACCAGCCAGTACGGCCGAGGGTGGGCAATCTGCGCCTTGGAGTTCGAAGAGCCTAATGCTTTAAGGCATTAGGCTCTTTTTTTGAAGTGCGTTCCCAGGAGGAGGTCCTAGCCATGAACAGAGCTCAATTGCTTTACCGCTTGCAAACTATTGACCTGGAGATAAGGAGCAAAAAACGTCGTCTGGAAGAAGTAGAAGCCGGCCTGGGGGAAAGCGAAGAACTGCACCAGGCGCGGCGTGCCTTGCAGCAAGCCGAAGATGAACTGCATCGGTGGCGAACCCTACTGCGTGATCTGGAGCTGGAAACCAAGAGCCTGACTGCCAAGATCAGCGGGGTCGAGGCCATCCTTTACGGTGGTCGCGTCACCAATCCGAAAGAACTGGCCAGTTTGCAGAACGAAGTCAGTTACCTCAAGCGCAGAAAGAACGAGTTGGAAGACAAACAACTGGAAGCTATGGTCAAGGTCGAGGAACGCGAAGCCGAGGTGGACAGCAAAAAGGCAGGACTGGCTCAAATCTACGCCGAATGGAACCGCACTCAAGAGCGTCTGACAGGAGAACAGAATGAGCTGAAAGAAAGACTGACTCATCTGAGGAAGGAACGCGCTCAATTAGAAAGGACGATTGGCGCAGAGGACCTGGCCCTGTATGGAGAGTTGTGTCATCGCAAAGGTGGTCTGGCGGTAGCTCTCCTCCAGGGAGGGGTCTGTCAGGCCTGCAGGGTAGCCTTACCGACCAGCCAGGTCCAACAAGCCCGTTTAGAGAACTCGCTGAATTTCTGTAGTAGTTGCCAACGCATCCTGTACGTGGAGCGCTGACTCCCCTTGGGCAGGGGAAGGCCGGGAGGGGGTGGAGTTTTTTAGCCAGAATTCGACCCTCCCCTATCCCCTCCCTATCAGGGAGGGGAATATATGGAGCAGCCTATGCCATCTGAAAAGCTACATCGTATTCATCCGGTCATCCGAGAACGTGCCCGTCAGTTGCGCCAGCCCCAAACGTCCGCCGAAGCCAAGCTGTGGCAGCACCTGCGGCGCAAGCAGTTGGGTGGCCTCAAATTTCGCCGCCAGCATCCTATGATCACTACTGTTATAGGCCATCATGGCTGCCTGTAAGGAGGAGTGAGCCGTTTCCCCCCGCCATGGTAGGGAGAGGGGTTAGGGGAGAGGGTTGACGTTCCAGAGGAGAGGAAAGTGCGACGACTGGTCCTCTACGCCGACGGCGCGGCGCGGGGCAACCCCGGCCCGGCCGGCATCGGCGTGGTGATCGAAGACGAACGGGGCCGGGTTCTCAAGGAACTGTCCCAATTCGTCGGCCAGAAAACTAACAACCAGGCAGAATACCTGGCTCTGATCCAGGGCCTGGAGGCGGCGGCTGAATACCAGGCTGAAGCCGTCCAGATCCGAGTGGACAGCGAACTTCTGGCGTACCAGCTCAAAGGAGAGTACAAGGTCAAGAGCCCCCTTTTGAAGCCGCTGAGACGTAAGGTTCAGGAACTTTTGGCCGGATACAAGGTGGTTGGCATCGAGCACATCGAACGTCAGTACAACCGGGCGGCGGACAGGTTGGCCAATCGAGCCATTGATGCAGCTTGGGCGGATGAGCCGACACCAAACCCAACTTTGGGGCTCGGCGATTGAAATCGCCCCCATGGATTTGCAGCGCCGCCGCGCCCCAAAAGGCGCGGTTTAAACTGCTTTGAATCGAGGAGGATTCAAATGGGAAACGGGTACAGAATTCAGAAGCACCCCATACTTCCGGTAGACGAGAGGAAGGCCATCGAGTTCTACTGGCAGGGGAAAAAGCTTCTGGCCAGAGAGGGCGAGACCATCGCCTCAGCCCTCTTCGCCAACGGCATCCGAATTTTCGGCCACCATAAGAAAGATGGTGCGCCCCTGGGCATCTTCTGTGCCAACGGCCAATGCGCCCAATGCATGGTCATCGCCGATGGATTGCCGGTCAAGTCGTGCATGGTGCAGGTGACGCCTGGGGTGAGGGTCGAACCGGTGGACGGGGACCCCCGACTGCCGCCGGTGAAGGGGCCCCTCAAACTGGGCGATATCGAAGAAATGGCGGTGGAATGTCTGATCATCGGTGGGGGACCGGCCGGCCTCTCGGCAGCCATCGAGTTGGGCAGGCTGGGCGTGAGAACCCTCCTTGTGGACGACAAGCACCGGCTGGGCGGCAAATTGGTCCTGCAAACCCACAAGTTCTTCGGCTCCATCGAAGCCTGCTACGCGGGCACACGGGGCATTGACATCGCCACCAAACTGGAGCAGGAACTCCAGCAACACGAAAGCGTCACCTGCTGGCTCAACACCGTCGCCGTGGCCGTCTTCAGCGACCATAAAGTGGGAGTGGTACGGGATGGGCGAGAGTACGTGCTCATCCAGCCCGAGGTCCTGCTGGTAGCTGCCGGGGCGCGGGAAAAGTCGCTGGCTTTCAAAGGCAACACCCTGCCTGGTGTCTACGGGGCCGGAGCCTTCCAGACCCTGGTCAATCGGGACCTGGTCAGGCCGACCGAGAAGCTGTTCATTGTCGGCGGAGGGAATGTGGGCCTCATCGCCGGCTACCATGCTCTCCAGGCCGGCATCGCCGTAGTGGGCC
>JBBIJG010000259.1:363-4832 GCA_037446095.1 Caldilineae bacterium | reverse complement strand
GTCCCCAGACGATGGACGAGCCGTAGTGATTCATATCCTCCACCTTCACTCCCATCTCCCGCGAGAAGTAGATGTCGTTCACGGCGAAGGGGTTGTGGGTTTTGATCACCTTCAAATCCTTGACGGTGATACCCGCCCGGGAGAGAGCCTGCCGCGCCGCAGGGACGATAGCCTGGGCCATGTACCCTTTCTTGGCCCGTCCTTCGCCGAAGGAGAGCATCTGAATCTCGACGTTGGGGTTACGGCTCAGTTCCTTTGCCTTCTCACGGGTGGTAACGATCATCCCACAGTTTCCGTCAGCGGGATGGGTTTGCGTTCCGTAGGTAATGGTGCCTCCCTCCAGGACAGGCTTGAGCTTGGCCAGCCCTTCCGCCGTGGTGGGGTACACCCCTTCATCGCCGTTAACAGTGGCGAGAACCTTACGTCCCGAGGGGTCTTTCACTTCAACAGGCATGACCATGAAACGACGCAGGAAAGCAGAATCATCTTTCAGCGCATCGTCGTATTGCCTGTAGCGCAAGAGGGTTACTTCATCTTGCTCCTCCCTGGTAATGCCAGCCTCTCTGGCGACGTTTTCCGCTGTCTGAAGCATGGAGTTTTGGGCCCAGGGATCGTAGCCAAAGTTGTCCCAGACCCAGTCCTCGGAGTCACCGGTGGCGCCCGGTTTCAGAGGGTTGGGATAGTAGCAGTGGGGACCGTTGCTGCATCGGTCGGCGGTGATGGTTAGGATGACACGCTCTTCGGCGCTGGTCTCTACCTCAAAGGCAGCGGTGGCCATCACCCGGGCGCCTGTGGCACAGGCCTGGCTGATGATGGGGCCGGTGACGGCTGCAGCGCCAACTAGCCCGGCCAGCCAGGGCCCCCCGTAAAAGCTGTGCATCTGGGGCACTGTCGTGCCCAGCAACAGCTCATCGAAGACCTGGGGTGGGATTTGCCTCTCCTGGAGAGCTCGTGCGGCTATCTCGCCGGCAAAGGTGATCGCATGGAGATTGGCAAAACTCCCCTGCCACCGACAGAAGGGCGTGGTCCAATACCCACCGTATGGGACAAAAGCTTTTTCGAGCGGCATGATAACCTCCTTGTCTAATTTCTAATTCTAAACTCCCCATCCAGGACCTCGGTGAGGACGCCACAGAGGTCTTTGGGATGATGGATAAAGGCGTAACGATTGCCCATAAGCTCGCGGGGCTTCTGGTCAATGGTCTTACGCCCCTTGGCTTTCAATTCGGCCAGGGCTTCATCCACATCGTCCACACGGTAGGAGATGAGAAAGAACCCCTCCCCGCGTTTCTCGATGAACTTGGCTACCTCCCCATCGGGGGCGGTGGACTCTATCAACTCCAGGGCCACGTCGCCCACGTAATAGCGGGCCACGTGGATTTTCTCGCTTTCGGCCACGTACTCGCAGGCTAACTCCAGCCCCAGGTCTTCTTCGTAGATTTTCCGCGCCTTCTCCAGGTCTCGCACGGCGATGCAGATGTGGTCAATGCTGCGCAATTTCACGATACAACCTCCGATAGAGCATCTGATGAACTCAAAACCCGAAAGGGCAAGTCTTGTATCTCGCTAAGAAAATGGCGGTTCTCCGAAACAATCGCCTTGACTTCCAAAGCTTCCAAATGAGCGGCGACGACAGCGTCTCCTAGCCTGCAACCTAGACGCTGATATTTCTCGACCAGAAGTGGATCAACTTTGCCCCACTGTATGTCAACTCGCTCCGGGTAACGGTTCAGAAGTCGGAAAAGCTCGTGCATCTCCTCGTCGCTCAGATTAGCCTGAAGTTCCCGCAGGATCTGCCGAGGTATTTTGACCCGAAGCCGATTCAGAGAGCCTAAAGTTCAGCGCACGCCGGATATTCTGGCTGGCGACGAAGCCCGAATATCCAGACGTTAGTGTCTAGCACGACCCAATCAATTCCGATAGTCATTGACGGCAATGTCCTCTCGAATTCGTCCTAACTCGGCCAGAACCTCATCGGCCTTCTGATCGAGCTTGCCTTCCCACCTCAATCGAGCCTGATACTTGTCAGACAGGGCTTTCAATCCCCTCTGAAAATTCAACTCGGCTAAGCGGTCTAAGAGCATTTCTTGTTCAGACGAATCGAGATGATCTGCTCCACTAGTTCATCAATTCGCGTGTGCATAATCTACCTCCGTGCCATTAGAGATAATGGTCGTGTTGTTCAGCAAGATCAGAGATGCCGAGATTTGTAGCCCTTTCCAAAATTCTCCTGAAGGCCCGGTTAGACGACACCTGCGGCTTCTCCTCTTTGCGCTCGATTGCGACGACGTGCTGAACGTATGGCTCGAGGTCCACTGGTTCTTCAGGGCAAAGAACTTGCCTATCAAATGTAACTGTGAGCGTCTTTTTCGCATTCATCCTATTCTCCCCTCCCATGCAAATACTCTTCGAGACGCGCAGACCAATCCGGCGGCCCATCCAACAGTGGTATGATAAAAACGAAATCGGGGGGCCTGGTGAATCTGCCGGTAGCCAACCTGGAGTGGTAGCCAGGCTGTGAGCGTCCTCAGACAGACGCCCTCCCGGTTTTTTTCGTTTCAGTAGAGTCTCAGCAACTCCCTCGTTGTGACTTTTCTCTCTGCCTCGCGTTCCCCCCGATAAGTCAGCCAAGCCATGTGATGGGCTGGGGACCCTCTCCCAAATTTGATGAGAGGGAGCCAGGGGGTGAGGGCTTGCTACCGTTCAATCTAACAATGTCAAGTTAATGGGTGTAGCACGAACTCCCCTGGACTATTTTCCTTTGTCGTTTTCCTCATTGGGGATGCCCAAGCCCCCAAATCCCTGTGTTAGCGGGAAGCGTTACTGTTGTGGCTTCTTCCTCACCAAGGGGAATCCGAAAGCCTGTAGAACTCACGCCAGCCTGGTGAGGCCAGAATCGACCTCCGTCCGTATACCCGTGCGAAATTACAAAACATGGATTAATCCAAATCTGGAACTCACCGAAGTTGGGATTATTAGTATCAACCTCTCCTATACCCACTATAAAATCCAGCATGTTGGGGCTTCCATAGATTCCTATGGCTGTGTCAGAGCAGGCTTCTCCGTTGGGCGCGGTGCCGTAGTCGGCATAGGTGGGACCTCTGTCTGAACAGGAAGCGAAACCACCGATGTAGGCTCGGGTGCTGGGGCCGAGACGGTGACGAGAACAAAGCCCGACACGGCAAAGCACACGAAGAATCCCCCTATCACACCCACTACAACGGCTCTCCAACCTCTTATGTCCAAAACGACCCCAATTTTGCCTATGACAGCCACAAAAACAGCTAAAGCCCCCAAGACAAAGGCAGACATTAGAAGGCCAGCGTCTAGCAGAGTCTTGAAAAAGTCTGCCATGTTTTACCTCCTGGCGAACAGCCGATATACCATAAGCGCTTAACCCTCAGCCTGCGCCTTCTCAATGGCCTCCAGTATCACCTCCGGCGTCATCGGGAACTCGTGGATCCACGTGCCGATGGCGTTGCAGATGGCATTGGCGTAGGCCTGGGCCGCCGACATGGCAATGCTCATGCCTGCCTCCTTGGCCCCATAAGGCCCGTTGGGGTCCATGGACTCTACGATGACAGTGTTGATTTTGGGCATGTCGCAGGCCAGGGGGATCTTGTACTCGCGGTAGGTCGGGTTGAGCAGGTGTCCCTCGACCCACTGGTGGCCCTCGGTCAGCACCCCGCCCTGGCCCCCCATGGCCACCCCCGACTCGAACTGCCCCTCCACGACCATCGGATTCAAGGCGAAACCGACGTCTTGGGCCGCCGTCACTTCCAGCACCTTGACCTGGCCTGTCTCCGGGTCCACCTCCACTTCGGCTACGGTGGTCCCAAAGGAGAACGCCTCCGAAAGCTGCCCGCGCGGGTTCCTGACCCACTCCCGGCCGTGGTCCACCTTGGGCGAGTAGTGGCCCCGGCCCATAATGGGTTTGTCCATGAGCAGGGCCTTGCGGATCACCTTGGCGATAGGAATTTTCTGCGTCGGGTCGTTCTTTACAAAGATGTGTCGGTCTCTGGCCTCCAGCTCTTCAACACCCACCTCCAGGTCGTAGGAGGCGAGCTCAAAGAGCTGGCGTTTGGCATCCTGGGCGGCCAGCCGCACGGCGTTGCCTCCGGCAAAAGTGCTGACCATGCTAAAGCTGCCCGGCGCGATGGGCGTAACTTCTGTATCGGCAGAGATGAGGCGGATGTCCTCCGGCCGCAGCCCCAGTTCCTCGGCGGCGATCTGCACCAGCATGTTGTCGTTGCCCTGGCCGTTGTCTACCACGCCCGAAATCACCGTCGCCCCGCCATCCTCGTCGAACTTGATAAAGGCCTGGGAGCCGCCGCGGATGCCCATCGTGAAGCCGGTCTGCACCGAGTTGCAGCCCATGCCGATGCCCCGCCATTTGGGCAGCTTGCCTCGCTTCTCCTTCCAGCCCGAGACCTCCATCGCCCGCTTGATGGTCTCATCCAGGGCACAAC
>JBBIJG010000259.1:0-337 GCA_037446095.1 Caldilineae bacterium | reverse complement strand
CGACCCAGTGGGGGTCACATCGCCCACCCGCGTGGCGTTGCGCAGGCGGATCTCGCCAGGGTCAATGCCCAGTTCCTCGGCTATCATGTCCAATTGCATGTCAATGCCCCCGGCAAAAGCCCGGCCATGGGTGCGGATCATGCCCCGCACCGGCTTGTTGGTGTAGATGCGGTAGCCGTTGAAGCGCACGTTGGGCATGCGGTAGACCTGCTCCAGGCACAGGAAGGGCACCGAGGTGGCGATGGGACCGGTTGAACTGTAGGCTCCGCCGTCCATGTAGAGGGTCATATCGCGCGCCAACACCACCCCGCGCCGGTCCACGCCCGTCTTGATGTGG
>JBBIJG010000258.1:1065-4833 GCA_037446095.1 Caldilineae bacterium | reverse complement strand
GGCCCGACGGCTGGATTACAAATCCAGCCGGAGCAGGGGTGAGGAGTACAAACTTTGTCTTGAGCCCGACGATAAATCGCCCTCCGCCAGCCCGCTTCAGAGTGTAGCGGAGAATTCGTCGTTATGTCAAGGCTAAAGGCCCCGACGTAAACGTCGGGGCTGAGCAGCCCAAGGGCGTTGAAACGCCCTTGCAGCAGCCAGAACAGCGTGCTTCAGCACGCTTGAGCCGCTCAGCCTGAACGTTAACGTTCAGGTCCAAAGGCCCGTCTGGGTGTGTATGAGGATACGCTAAACACACTCTTCAGCGGGCTTGGCTCTTTTAGCTTGGCGATTTATCGCCAGGCAAGGGCTTCCCATTGTGAGACCGATGCCGGGTGCCTGTGACAGCCGGCCCCCGTCCTCCTGGGCCAGCCCTCCAAGACCCCAGCTCCGCAGGGGGCTTGAAGCCCCCGCCTGCGGCGGGGCTTCGGCAGGCCCTCCTGCGAAGCGAGGGTCTTTGACGGCTGGCTCAGGATCTACCATCAAAGCGGAGTACCAGTACTCAACTGGATTGGCTCGCGGCGGATTGCAAACCCGCCGCCGACCAAAGAGGTGACAGAATGGACCTGACACACTTCATCGGTGAATGGATCAAAGAGAAGGTAGAGGAGGCTGGAGCTGAGGGGGTTGTCCTCGGCCTCAGCGGGGGAGTGGACTCGGCGGTGACGGCGGCTCTGGCCAAGAGAGCCCTGGGAAATAACGTGCTGGGGCTGATCATGCCCTGCCACAGCGACCCCACCGACCTGGAACACGCCAGACTGGTGGCGGACAGGTTCGGCATCGAGACGGAATACGTGGATTTAGGCCCGGTGTTCGATTGTCTGGTGGCCTCTCTGCCCCGGGGAAGCAAGATGGCCGTGGCCAACCTGAAGCCCCGGCTGCGCATGATGACCCTGTACTATTTCGCCAACAGCCGCAACTACCTGGTGGTCGGCACAGGCAACAAGAGTGAGCTCACTATTGGCTATTCGACCAAGTATGGCGATGGCGGGGTGGACATCCTGCCCCTGGGCGATCTCTTAAAATCCCAGGTGCGAGAGCTGGCGCGTCAGGTCGGCGTCCCCGAAGCGATCATCGCCAAGCCCCCCAGCGCTGGCCTGTGGGCCGGACAGACAGACGAAGGAGAGATAGGTCTCACCTATGAGGAACTGGACCGGACCATCATGGCCATTGAAAAAGGTGACCCAAGGGGATGCGATGGGGCTACCCTGGAGCGGGTGAAAACCATGATGGCCGCTTCCGCGCACAAACGACAGCCAATCCCAATATGCAAAATCCCTAATCTCCCACCACCACCAATACCTCACCCATCTCCACATCCGAGCCCGGCCTGACATTGACCTTCTTCACCACTCCGCTCTTGCCGGCACGCAGTTCGTTCTCCATCTTCATGGCTTCCAGCACGCAGAGCACGTCGCCTTCCTGCACCTGGTCGCCCTCTTTGACCAGCACGCGGATGATCTTGCCGGGCATGATGGCCGTGACGGCCCCGGCTTCCACTGCGACTCTGGACACCCTGGGTGAAGCCCCGGCGCCCGGCCTTTCCGTCTTCTCCTGGACCTGGAAAGCGTAGGCGATGCCGTTGACGGTGGCCTGGTCGCCCTGCAACTCGACTTCATAGCTCATGCCGTTGACCTGAACCCGGTTGCCGTCGAGGCGGATGGTGAAAGGGCGACCGTTGACGAAGACGGTGTTTCCTTCCACTTCAACCTCGTAGGCTGTCCCATCAAGGGTGAGGGTAAATTGTTTGTTCACCTGATCAGACCTCCCCAGCCTGGCCGGCCGGGACGCCAGGCTATCTTCCAGGGCGAAAGGAGCAGGGATGGGAGAGGGATTTCCGAGGGGCGCGGAGGGGCAGTCGCTCTGGCGGCCACCATAGCGGCGATGGCGGCCACGATCTCTTCTTTGCCACCATCTCCCCTGGCCCGCCGCTCCAGGAAAGGCCGCGCCACCTGGGGGAAGAGGGCATAGGAGATGATGTCTTCTTCGCTGCGGGCCAGGTCGCCGATCTCCTCTCTGGCCTTCCCGTAGCCCGGCGGGATCAGGTCGGCCGGGCGGCAGTCAATGGGTTCCTCGTCGCCCAGCACCCGTTTCTTCACCTCGGGGTCAATGGGCGCCGGCGGCCGGCCGTACATCCCCTTGACATAGTTCTTGACCTCCTCGGGGACGACCTTGTAGCGTTCGCCCAGGATGACGTTGAGGGTGGCCTGGGTGCCCACGATCTGGCTGCTGGGGGTCACCAGGGGCGGGTAGCCCAGTTCCGCCCGCACGCGCGGCACCTCTGCCAGCACCTCCTCGTAGCGGTCCTCGGCCCTCTGCTCGCGGAGCTGGGCGACCAGGTTGGAGAGCATCACGCCAGGGATCTGGAACTGCAACACCCGCACGTCCACCCCGGTCAGCCCGCTTTCAAAGCGCGCGTAACGCTTGCGGGCCTCGGCAAAGTAGTCCGCGATCTCGGCTAGCAGGTTGAGGTCCAGCCCCGTGTCGCGGGGAGTCTCCTGCAGGATGCGGACAATGGTTTCGGTGGGTGGCTGGGAGGTGAGGCCGGCCAGGGAGGAGATGGCCGTGTCCACCACGTCCACCCCGGCCTCCACGGCCTTGAGCACGGCGGCGCTGGCCATGCCGCTGGTGTAGTGGGTGTGCAGTTGGATGGGCAGGTCCACCGCTTCCTTCAGCGCGCTGACCAGTTCATAAGCGGTGTAGGGCGAAATGAGGCCGGCCATGTCTTTGATGCAGATGGAGTCGGCCCCCAGGTCCGCCAGTTCTCTGGCCATCTTGACGTAGCTGGGGATGTCGTGGACCGGGCTGATGGTGTAACAGATAGCAGCCTGGACGTGGCCCCCCTCGCGTTTGGCCACCTGCATGGCCCAGGCCATGTTGCGCACATCGTTGAGGGCGTCAAAGATACGAAAGATGTCAATGCCGTTGCGCCTGGCCAGCACCACGAATTTCTCTACGATGTCGTCGGGATAGTGCCTGTAGCCGACGATGTTCTGGCCGCGCAGCAGCATCTGGAAGGGGGTGTTGGGCATCTTTTCCCTCAGCTTGCGGATGCGCTCCCAGGGGTCCTCGTTGAGGAAGCGCATGGCCGAGTCGAATGTAGCCCCGCCCCACATTTCCACGGAGTGATAGCCCACCCGGTCCAGTTTTTCGGCGATGGGCAGCATGTCGTCGGTGCGCATTCGCGTGGCCAGCAAGGACTGGTGCGCATCGCGCAAGACGGTGTCGGTGATTTTGACAGGATTCATCGGTACCTCACAGCAGACCTGACAGGTCCCCCTCAAAGTCCTCAGGCACTAACGGAGCCAGCAAACGCATGTCGGCCTGGTAATGATGGGCCCTCCTGAAGCCCTCGCGACCGTTGAACCAGGCCAGCACCTCATCTCGGCACAACTGGGTTGGTTTGTCCGAGAGATGCGCCTGGTATGAAGAATAGGGCCAGACACGGAAATCCTCGACCAAGCCATGCCTTTGCGGATTCTGGTGGATGTAGGCTATCAGAGAGACAAAATAGGCGTCAGAAGTGACCGGTATCCGGCCGAAGGGGCGCTGGAACAGCGCGCCAGCGCGACCATAGGCCTTGTTGAAGGCCCTGGCATAGGCGTTGAACAGGTTGGAGAAGCATTGGCTGGGCTGCTTAAGGCCTGCCAGGTCTTTGATATACACCAGAAAGTGAAAGTGATTGGGGAGCAGACAATAGGCAAAGGTGTCGGCGATCAGCCCAGTGTA
>JBBIJG010000258.1:0-1049 GCA_037446095.1 Caldilineae bacterium | reverse complement strand
AGAAGTAATGGTAGTTGCGTTCCTCGACAAAAATGCATTCGCGGTTGTTACCACGATTATAGATATGGTAGTATTGACCGTTTTGTAGAGACGCAGGGTTAGTCATTATTCTGCCTCCTCTCCCAGACCTGACAGGTCTTCGAGACCTGTCAGGTCTGGGCTTTCTGCCACGTCTCCGCCACCTGCCGGGCCGTCTCGGCTGCCCTGGCCCACTCACCTTGCATGGCGTACACCTCCGCCAGAGCGTGCAGCGTCCCCCCAGCTTCCGGCCAGGCTGCCAGCTCCCGGCGGATGGTCAGCGCCTCTTCGTAGCGGGCAATGGCTTCATCGAGTTGTCCCTCTCCCTTGCGCCAATCGCCCCGGTTGTGCAGGACGTAGGCTTCACCCAGGCGGTCGCCCAGCTCGCGGCACCCTTGCAGCGCCTCCTGGTACACTTCCACCGCCTGGGCCCACTTGCCCTGGCTGTCCAGGGCCATGCCCAGGTCGTGCAGGGTCCAGGTGCGGAGTTGGAGCAGACCCCTCTCCCCTGTCCTCTCTCCCCCACGGGGGAGAGGGGGAACCGGCCTGTGTTTCTCCCTCGCCCCCAGGGGGGAAGTGCCTCGTCGGCCCACCATGAATGCCCCCAACCGGCCGTGCTCTTTCAGGTCCACGGCCACGGCCAGTTGCAGCGCATCCGGGGTGCGCAGGGCGCGGGTGGGGGCGTGCTTTTTGAGCAGGTTGATGACCAACGTCTGGATATGGCCGGTCAATTCTACAAGACGCTGGTGTCGAGCAAGAAGTACTCCATCAGAGCCGGTCCTCGCGGTCGGCAATGACTTCGACGGCCCATGAACTCTTGTCGTGGGCGAGCATTTATTGTACCTGTTCCAGCGTAGTGCCCCGGCTACGCGCCTATTCGGCCTGAGCGTGGATATAGCGGCCCAGCGAGCTGCGCCAGAAACGCTCGCGCTGCTGCCACCAGATCAGGGTGGTCAGCACGACGATGAGCGCTTGGTGACGTATAGTCCTGGCGGGGTCAAAGCTATGGTCAGCATGATTCACCCCCCTGG
>JBBIJG010000257.1:0-4839 GCA_037446095.1 Caldilineae bacterium | reverse complement strand
CCCCCTGCGGCAGGCCATCCATTGCCTCAAATACTCCAATTCTCAGCACCTGGCTGCTCCCCTGGGCGAGATGATGATCTCATACTGGCAGGATGTCCATCTCCCAGCCGATGTCATCGTCCCTGTGCCGCTCCACGCCCGGCGTCTGCGCCAACGCGGCTACAACCAAGCCACCCTGCTGGCCAGAGAGCTGGGAAAAGGGGTAGGTCTGCCGGTGCTGGAAGATGTCCTGCTCCGCGTGCGCGATACGGCCCCCCAGATTGACCTGGGCGCTGAAGAACGTAAGGAGAATATGCGTGGGGCCTTTTATTGCCCCGATGACCGGCTGGCCGGCAAGAGAGTGTTGCTGGTTGACGACGTCTACACCACCGGAGCAACGTTGGAAGCCTGTGCCCTGGCTCTGAGGCAACGAGGTGTCCCCGGTGTTTGGGCCCTGACCCTGGCCCGAGCACGGTAGCCCATACTGATTGACCGGTTTGCCCTGGAGGTATTGGTGGAGGTGAAGGCAGAGCCTTTGCCCCCTACTAAGCTTGCCCCAATGAGAAAACCTTTGGCCAGCTTACCTGGATTGCCGTTTGGGCAAGGTGGAAGAAAGGAGAAAGGACATGCAACTGATTATTACAGTCAAGAATATGGAGATGACGGATTGGTTGCGTGAGTATGTCGAGACCAAGATTGGCAAATTGGATCGTTATCTGCCTAGCATTAGCGAAGCTAGAGTGGAGCTCTCCACAGAGAAGGTTAAAAGCGCCCAGGACCGCCATGTGGCTCAAGTCACCCTGCGAAGCAACAACACGATCCTGCGAGCTGAAGAGAGAACGGATGACATATTTGCTTCCATTGACGCTGTTCTGGACAAAATCTATCGCCAGATTGCCCGCTATAAGGGGAAACGCCGGGACCGCAACCGCCGTGCCCGGGGTGAACCCTTGCCGATCGAGGAACTGGAGGAGAAAACTCATCGCATTGTTAAGATCAAACAATTTTCGATGACCCCTATGACTCAGGATGAAGCTATTGAGCAGATGGAACTGTTAGGTCATGACTTCTTTGTCTTTTTCAACAGCGAAGTGGAGGGGATCAACGTCCTCTACCGGCGTAAGGACGGCGATTACGGGCTGCTTCAGCCGGAGTTGAAGTGAAATAGTGCGCGCCCCCAATGAAGACCATCCTCTTTGTGTGCACGGGCAACATTTGCCGTTCCCCTATGGCTGAAGCGTTCCTCAAGCGCATCTTAGCCCGTGAGGGTCTGGCGACAGAGTATGTGGTCCGCTCGGCCGGAGTGTGGGCCGTGGAAGGTCGGCCGGCCAGCCCATATGCCATCCAGGTGATGGCCAGGCGAGGCGTGGACATCAGCTCCCACCGCGCCCATAGCCTGACCCGGGCCGATGTCGAGGAAGCCGATTTGATCTTGGCCATGGCCTCCGAGCAGGTTGAGGCCCTTGTAACTCTGCTGCCCCAGTACAAACCCAAGGTGCACCTTCTGAGCGAGATGGTGGGGGGCCGTTACGACATACCCGACCCAGGCGGCGGTTCCCTGTATGAATATCTTCAATGTGCCGATGAACTGGAAGACCTTATGGAGCGGAGCTACCCCCAAATATTGAAGCTCGCCAAAGGCGTCGGCCTGTAAGGGAAGGACCTCTGGGCTAAGTTGCAGGAGGGCCTTATGTCTGAAAAGCTGCAACCGATGCTCTCCGGCGTGCGGGTGGTGGACCTGGCGCACATGCTGGCTGGGGGCTATGGCTCCATGCTGCTGGGCGACCTGGGAGCCGAAGTCATCAAGATCGAGCCCCTGGAAATCGGCGATCGCACCCGGCTGTTGGGACCACCCTTTGTAGGAGGAGAGAGCGGCTACTTTCTGGCTATCAACCGCAACAAAAAGAGCGTGGCGCTGGACTTGAAAAAGGAAGAAGGGCGCCAGGTCCTCTACGATCTGGTCCGGGTCTCTGACGTGGTCTTTGACAACTTTCGCCCCGGAGTCATGGAGGAGATGGGATGCGGCTATGAGACCCTGAAGGAGATCAATCCCCGGCTCATCTACTGCGCCCTCTCCGGTTTTGGGGAAACGGGACCCTATCGGGACCGTCCGGCTTTTGACCTGGCCATCCAGGCTCTCAGTGGGGCCATGAGCATCACCGGCGAGCCGGGTCGTCCCCCGGTCCGCATGGGCATTCCCATGGGCGATTTGGGGGGGAGCCTCTTTTGCGCTCTGGCCATCTCGTCGGCCCTGTACGCCCGCGAGAAGACAGGGTTGGGTCGCAAGATAGACATCGCCCTCATGGATTGTCTGGTTTCTCTGTTGACCTATGTAGGCCAATACTATCTGCTGGATGGCCAGGTGCCCGGCCCGATGGGCTCGGCTCACGTCTCGGTGGTGCCCTATCAGGCTTTCCCTACCCGGGACATTTACATTGTGGTGGCCGTCTTTGTGGAAAAGTTCTGGCAGGCCCTGTGCCGGGTGCTGGGTGCCGAGGAGCTGGTGGACGACCCGCGTTTCGCCGACAACGACCGGCGACGCGAGCATCGGGAGGAATTGGTCCCCATTCTGGAAAATATCTTCCGCACCCGGCCCGGTGAGGAGTGGCTGCAGCTCCTGGCCGAGGCAGGCGTGCCCTCCGGCCCCATCAACACCCTGGACCGCGTCTTCGCCGATCCCCAGGTGGCGGCTCGCAACATGGTGGTGGAGATCGGACACCCCAAGGTCGGCCGCTTTCGCTCCATCGGCAACCCGGTCAAGACACCCCCCATGCCAGAGGGACCTTTCGAGCCACCGCCCCTGCATGGACAGCACACCACAGAAGTGCTGATGGAGGTGCTGGGGTATTCGCGGGATGAGATCGAGAGGTTAAGGGAGAGGAAAGTGATTGGCTGATAATGGACCTTAGAACCTATCCAAAAACCCGTAGGGCGGCTAGGCGAAGGCACTGCCTTCGCCTAACCCGGACAGCCTGGAAAGGCTGTCCCACACCTGTTTTCGGATAGGTTCTTGGTATAAACCTGTTTCAGGCAGGAGATGAACCATCCCCCGGCACGGGCTTAATTCGAGGCCAGTGATGAGACGAGCTATGGGGGGATGACAGGAGGTTGTTGATGACCCGAATCGTTAAGGAGATCGAAGTGGGCGGGAGGGCTTTGAGAGCGCTTTTCGATAGCGGTTCTCTTCGTTCCTACATTAAGGCTGAATTCCGCCCGCCAACTGCTCGGAAAGTAAAGCCGATCACGGGGGGTCTGGGTGGAGAGGTTCGTCAATTAGATGAGCGTTGTGACCTCACCGCCGCTATTGATGGCCTGGAGTTCGACATGACAGCTTACGTCGTTGAGGAACTTGGCGAGACCGAGCACAGACCTCTGGATGCCATAGTGGGGGCTTTGACGTTGGAGGAATGGTATATCAAGCTAGATCCCCACACAGGTGAACTGGATCTTTCAGGTCTCAGAAAAAGAGAGTTCACCGAATATCAAACAACAGCCTGATGTGGCCTCAGAAGACGACCTCACTTGGGAGGGCTGGGGTGGGCATTCCGTGACAGATCTCACAGCGTCCAGGTAACTTGACAACATTGAAGAAAAAAATCGGAGGTTGAACTGATGCGCATTTCTATTGACGTAGGGGGGACCTTTACCGATGTGGTCCTCATTGACGACGCCACGGGCCGGATCCATTACACCAAGGTGCTGACCACACACCAGAACCTGGCCGAGGGTGTCATCGCCGGCATTGACCGGATCTTGAAGATGGTGTCCTCGTCCTTCGATCGGGTGGACTATGTCGTGCACGGCACCACTATCGGCACCAACGCTCTCATTGAGCGCAAAGGGGCGCGGACAGGGTTGCTCACGACCGAAGGCATGCGGGACATCCTGGACATCGGCCGCATCGAGCGGCCGGCGGCAGGTCTGTACGACATTTTCGTGGATACGCCGCAACCTCTGGTGCCCCGCTACCTGCGGCGTGAGGTGCGGGAGCGCATCGGCGCAGACGGCTCGGTGGTCGTCCCCCTGGACGAAGAGATGGCGCGTCGGGAGGTGCGTTTCCTGAAGGAGCAGGCTGTTGAGTCCATCGCCATCTGTTTCCTTTTCAGTTTTCGCAATCCGGCGCACGAGCGCCGGGTGCGCGAAATCTGCCAGGAACTTTTCCCTGAAGCCACGGTGTCCATTTCCTCGGAGATTGCGCCCGAGTTTCGCGAGTTCGAGCGCACCTCGACTACAGTCATCAGTGCCTATCTGCAGCCGGTGTTGGACCGCTACCTGGACAATCTGGAGGGGCAATTGAAGGAGCGGTATGGCCGGGTGGACCTGCGCCTAATGCAGGCCAGCGGCGGCTCTATGACCGCCAGGGATGCCCGGGGGCGGGCGGTGAACATTGTCAACTCCGGACCGGCGGGCGGAGCCCTGGCGGCAGCCTACGTGGGCAAGCTGACCGGCGACCAGCAGATCATCGGGGTGGACATGGGCGGCACCAGTTTTGACATCGGCCTCATTGACCGGGGGGAGCCCAGGATAGCCCCCGAGAGCCAGTTTGAGGGCTTCCCGGTCAAGATGCCCATCCTGGATGTGCACGCTATCGGCGCCGGTGGGGGGAGCCTGGCCTGGGTGGACAAGGGCTGGGCGCTGAACGTGGGGCCCGAAAGCGCCGGATCCGAGCCGGGGCCGGCCTGCTACGGCCTGGGCGGCGAGCGACCCACGGTCACCGACGCCAACCTGGTGCTGGGCCGCCTCAACCCCGACTACTTCCTGGGCGGCGAGATGAAGCTCTATCCTGAGCTGGCCGAGGAAGCCATCCGGAAATACGTGGCCGAGCCGCTGGGCATCTCGCTGGAGGAGGCGGCCAGCGGG
>JBBIJG010000256.1:0-4892 GCA_037446095.1 Caldilineae bacterium | reverse complement strand
TATGGGGTATAGGTGGGGTAAGGTGTAGGTGGGGGAGCACAGCCAAAGCAAACGGTCATTGCGACCAGCCAGATGAGGAACAGTAAGGTCTTCTGGACGTGGTTCACGTCTACTTCCCCCGGACTTTTTGACAAGGGCGTTATTCATGGCGGTAGACCGCCGCCACGACGCAAATCGGCCTTACATTTTCAGAAGAGGGACCTGTCAAAGCGTCAGCGTATGGTGAAGCGAGCTATCTGTTTCAATTCATCGCCAATGTACAATCTGACTTCGTACTCTCCTCGCGTGTATCCACCGACGGGCTTCAGAAAAATCCAGGCGGTCCCGTATGATCCCCATTCCCACAAACTGCTCTCGCTGCCGATTTCCTTCCCTTCCCGATACCAGGCCTGGGTCCAAAGCACGCCGTTAGACAGATTCCGATAGTCGAAGAAGGCGTATAATTGTGGAATGCCAGCCGGAAAAACCGTGCCGGGGTCTTTGGGCTTGTTGTCCGCGGTGACACCTTGGGCCAGGGTGATGGTACCGAAAGTGGCACCAGGCGAAGGGGTCTTGAGGCCGACAATGGGGGTGAGGGTTGAAGATGGGGTACCCAGAGTGGGCATGGCAGTTGGACTGGCGGAAGGGGTAGCAGTCGGCTTGGGCGTGGGAGACAGGGTAGGAGTTGCAGAAGCCGTAGCAACGGGAGTGGGTGACATCGTAGGGCTTGATGTCGGCGTGGGTGTCGGGCTGGCCTGGGCAACCCGTCTGAATGTGCCAGATATGGTCAGCAACGTAGCCAGAACTATGGTGACAACGACCAGAAAACTGACAAGAAGCATGACCCGGCCCGCTTTGACCCTTGCCTGTTCGCGGATGAAATAGAATTGGGAGGTTTTCGCCTCTCTGGTGTAACGAGCAGCAGCCAGCAGCCCGATCAGGATGCCCCCCACAAGAACCCCGAAGATCCAGAGAGAATATCTGCTTAGCGCCATTTGATTGTAAACCTCACCCGTCCCCATTCAGGCATGACAGCAAGGCCCCTGCGAAGCCGGTGTCAGCGACAGCCTGCCCATGCTTCCACTCGCACCGGCATAAGTATACATGCCTTATCGCCTCTTGTCAATTTCCGGAACGTAACTATTCAGGCCGCCATGTCCAGCGATTGAAATCGCCCCTCATGGACTTGCAGCCAAGCGTCCACTGGCGTTGGACGCAATCCTGTTCGCGAAGGCGGACAACCAGCCGAAGGCTCAACGCCAGCCTGAATAGTTACCCGGAACCTTTATCGCCCGCCCTATATCTCGACATTGTTAAATTAACCGCAGAGGGCGCAGAGGTTTTATTTCGTTCTCTGCGGTGAAGCGTAACTACCTACGTGCCGACTAAAGTCGCCCGCCATAGGCCCTCGGCCTCCGATCGACGAAGGCCGACCGGAGGCGTCGGCGCAGGCCGACGCCCGGCACAGTGTGCCCAGGGAGGCTGATTTTCAATCAGCATAATACTCTGCTGGGAACGTATAGGGAAGGGCGAACCAGCCTGTCCATCAGGCGTCTCAGGTCAGCCAGAGAGGGTTCGATGAGATAGGGTGTCCCGCCAGCTTTGATGGCGCTGCCCACGTCCTTGAGGCCGTTACCGGTCACCAGCACCACGATGCGCTCCTCGGGGTTGATTTTGTCGTGGCGCACCATCTTCTGCAAGCCGGCCAGGCCCGCCACGCCCGCCGGCTCGCCAAATACAGCAGCTCCCCGGGCCAGGACGCGCATGGCTTCCAGGATCTCATCGTCGCTGACGGTGAGGTACTCACCGCCTGTCTCACGCACCGCCCTCAGAGCCTTAAGCCGGTCACGGGGGACGCCTACGGCGATGCTATCGGCCAGAGTATGGGGCACGATGGGCTCCACCTCTGCGCTGCCCTTCTGCCAGGCGTTGTACAGGGCGGCTGACCCTTCCGCCTGCACGCCCATCAGCCGGGGCATCTTCTCTATGAAACCCAAAGCCATCAGGTCCTTCAGCCCCTTCCACAGCCCGCCAATGATGCAGCCATCGCCAACGGAGACAAAGATCCGGTCTGGCGCATCCCAGCCCAATTGCTCGCAGATTTCCAGTGCAGCCGTCTTTTTGCCCTCGGACAGGTAGGGATTATAAGCCGTGTTGCGGCAGTACCAACCGTAGTCCTTGGTGGCAGTCAGGCAGAGATCAAAGGCCTGGTCGTAGGTGCCCCTGACAGCAATCACCGTGGCCCCAAAGATCAGCAGTTGGGCAATCTTGGCCTGGGGTGCCGTCTGCGGGACAAAGATCACGTTTTTAAGGCCCAGGCTGGCCGAAAGGCCCGCCAGCGATGAGGCAGCGTTGCCGGTGCTGGCAGCGGTGATCATGTCGCGTCCTAATTCCAGAGCCTTGACCACGGCGATAGCGCTGGCCCGGTCTTTGAAGGAAGCCGTAGGATTGCGGCCATCGTCTTTGATCCACAGGTCGTGCAAGCCCAACTGCTCTGCCAGCCGCCGGGCACGGTAAAGGGGTGTCCAGCCCACCTGCAATGGAGACACAAGGCTATCGGCTTTCACCGGCAGCAACGGCTTGTAGCGCCAGATAGAGGGGGTGGGGTCAGCAGCCAGCTTCTTCCGGGTCAGCCTCCGGCCAATAAGACGATAATCATAGATGACATCCAGGATACCTTCGTCGCCATGTTTGGGGCAGACATACATCACCTCGTCTACTCCATACTCTGCCCCACAGATCATGCATCTCAGCCCCTGGACATGGTCCATGTTTTCAGCTCCTGAAACTCCGCCCAGGTCATGCCCATCTCGCCCAGCTCGATGGCCTTCCCTTTACCATGGAAATCAGAGCCTCCACTTTTGGCCAGACCTAACTTATCGGCCAGAGCGGCGAAGCGGGCTATCAGGGCCTGCATCTCAGGGAGGGTGAGCCCATAGTGAGGGCGATTCTTATGGTAAGGGTAGGCTATCTCCAGCCCCTGCACCCCCATCGCCTGCGCCCGGCGGATCATGGCCTCGATGTCTTTCACCTTGTCGTAGGCCCCGGGGTGGGCCAGGACCGGCACGCCCCCCGCGTTTAAGATCACCTCAACGGCCTCGGCCAGGGTGAGAGAGAAGCGGCGTTGGGTGTAAGCCTTGCCACCTACGCTCAGATATTCAGCATAAAGCTCCTCTTTGGAAGCAAAGCGGCCCGGGTTGTGGCGCATGACCACCTCGGCGATGTGGGGACGCCCAGGGACCCCTTTGGCCAGAGCAAAGACCTCTTCGAGGGGGACATCAAGGCCATCGTTTTGCAACACCCTGATCTGCCTGACCTTCTGCTCAATGCGCGCCTGCACTATCCTGTCAAGGATGTCGCTGAGCCCCTCGTTCTGATAGTCAATGAAGTAGCCCAGCAAATGCAGTTCGACGAAATCCTTCTCCGGCTCGTTCTTGATGCTCAGTTCGACCGCCGGTATGATCTCCAGACCATACTCCTTCCCGGCGGCCACGGCCTCGCTCACACCTTTCACGGTGTCGTGGTCGGCGACGGCGATGGCCTTAAGCCCTTTAGCTCTGGCCAGGGCCACGATCTGGCGGGGGGTAAAGCTTCCATCGGACCAGGTGGAATGGCTGTGTAAATCCACTTCATATCGAGGCTTTGTGATAGCTGCCGCCTCCTGAAATACCCTTGCCGGCCGGGCGACGCACCGGCCGGGGACCCGGTTATGTTGTCCTTTCGGGATAGGCCGTCCCCTCCAGTTCGGCGATGAAACGGTCGGCCTCCATAGCGGCTATGGCTCCCGACCCGACGGCCGTGGCAACCTGTTGCAAGTTCCACTCCTGGACATCGCCGGCGGCAAAGACCCCCGGCACACTGGTATGGCACCTCCGATCCGTGACGATGTAACCGCGCTCGTTTAACTCCACCTGCCCATCCAGAAACCCAGTGTTAGGCACATTGCCGATGTAAACAAATATCCCATCGGCCTGGTGAAGAGACTCTGCACCGGTCTGGACGTTTTGGATACGAACCTGTGCCACGCCCTGGTCTCCCAGAATCTCTGTGACCACCGAATCCCATACCCATTCGATCTTCTCGTTCCGAAAGGCCCGCTCCTGGATAACCTTTGTCGCCCGCAAACGGTTGCGGCGGTGCACCAGGTAGACTTTGCTGGCGTATCGGGTCAGGAACATGGCCTCTTCCACAGCCGCATCCCCTCCACCCACCACAACCACCGTGCGATTTTGGTAAAAGAAGCCATCACAGGTGGCGCAATAAGAGACCCCCGGCCAGTGAATTCTTCTTCGCCAGGTACACCCAGTTTACGGGGTGCAACTCCTGTGGCAATGATCACAGCTTTGGCTTCATACTCCTGGGCATAGGTTTTGACCTTAAAGGGGTGTCTGGAGAAATCCACCCCGGTGACCTCATCCATCGCCATTCTGGCGCCAAAGCGCTCAGCCTGCTGCTGCATCAGCCGGGCCAATTCCTGACCGGCTACAGGCGCCGGGAAACCCGGGTAATTTTCTACTTCATTGGTAAGGGCTATCTGGCCTCCCAGCGCCCTGCCGGTGATGAGCAGAGGAGACAGTTGGGCCCGGCCGGCGTAGATGCCGGCGGTGAGGCCAGCCGGCCCGCTGCCGATAATGACCAGTTGCTCTACCATTTGCTCCGCTCCTTGAAAATGTAGGGCAAATTTCCAATTTGCCCTATGGTCACATCTCAAAATAGTGGACGCCACTCCGCTATGTTTGAGGTGGGACCTTGTCCGAAGACCAGTAGCGTTTGACCGCTTCCGATTGTCGTTGCTCCTCCAGCCAATCTCTGAGGGCTGAGGCCCGACGCTGGGCCAGGAGATAGGGCTCCAGCTCCCGCTCAGGGTCGCGCTCCTCGACCAGGATGATATGGTAGCCAAAGCTGGTTTTCAC
>JBBIJG010000255.1:0-4892 GCA_037446095.1 Caldilineae bacterium | reverse complement strand
CTCGCCTTCGATAGAATCTTCACCTCTGGCTGTGGCAAAGAGAACGCGCAATCCATCTCCGGCCGGTTCAACCGCTTGCACCGTCGCGCCGGTGTGGACGGCCATCCCTCGCCGTCGCAGGATGATCGCCAGCCGCTTGGCCAGCGCCTCGTCGGTCCCCCCAGGTAATAGCGTCGGCATCATTTCGAGGACGGTCACCTGGCTGCCCAGCGCCTCGTAGATACAGGCGAACTCCAGCCCAATCACCCCTCCCCCGATGACGACCAGGTGCGCCGGGACCTCAGTGATGTCCAGGGCCTCGGTGCTGGTCATCACCCCTGGCAAATCCAGGCCGGGGATGGGCGGTCGGGCCGTGACAGAGCCGGACGCCAGGACCACGTGCCGGGCCGAGATGTCCACAGCGTTACCCGCCTCGTCGGTGACGCGCAGCGTGTCCGGGCGGACCAGGCGGCCTTCACCCCGCACCAGGGTGACTTTGTGGTCCTTCAGCAGTTTTTCCACGCCGCCTACTAAACTGTCTACAGCGGCCTGTTTGTAAGCCATCAACGATGGCAGGTCAGGCAGGGCATTGGAGATGGCAACGCCGAACTCACCAGCCTGGCGTGCTTTCAGCAGCAGTTCCACTGAGGTGGTCAGAGCCTTGGTGGGGACGCAGCCGACGTTCAGGCACGTCCCGCCCACGCGCGCTTTCTCGACAAGAGCCACGCGCGCACCAAGCTGGGCGGCTCGCAGCGCGGCCACATACCCGCCGGGGCCTGCGCCCAGAATCGCAAGATCATAAGAGCCAGACAAGCTGCCCTCCTATCTCCATGATGATGTGCTATGGCGTTCTCACGCCTTTCTTCTCGCAGTCAAAACAGAGGTCGGTGCTGCGATTGGTCCAGTACTCACGGCCACAGCCGGGACAGGTGACCTTACGCAGCGCACTCTTCTTCTGGGGCCTGGGCTGCATTTCCGGCGGCAGCGTAGCAAAAGGGTTCCTCAGGCAACTACATTGTCTCTCTCCAGTCAACTTGATCTCCTTTTCACCGTAACTACTTTGAGATTGTTAGATTTGCTGTCTGGTGCCTACCTCACCCATCCCCACCCCAGCCCTCCCCTTCCCTCGGATTCCCTCCCCCGTTTCGGGGGAGGGCCAGGGAGGGGGTGGAGAGGGAAGAGAAGGGTAAGGGAGGGGCTAGGAGAGGCCAAAAAGCCCGAATTTATGTCAAGCTACCCACCTCTGCTCCGGCTGGTCCTTCGTTTCACTCAGGATGGCAATTTGTAATCCAGCCGGCAGGGGCGGAAGAAACTTCCTTCTCAGCTCGGCGAAGGTCTCGGAACCTTCCCCAGGGTTAATTATGCTGCAATGCTTTCCCGGGCAGCCAGGGCCTGGCGGGCGGCATCCAGTTGGTCATAAGCAATAGAGCCCATCAGGTCCAGCACCTGGAACACCCGTTCATCGGTCACGCCATATATCACCCGCGTACCTTCGCGCCGCGCTGTCACCAGGTTGCTGTCGCGCAGAACAGCCAGATGTTGAGAGACATTGGCCTGGCTGGCTTCCAATTCAGGGCTCATCTCGCAAACACACACCTCCCCCCGACGTAACACCTCCAAAATGGCGATACGCGTCGGGTGGGCCAAAGCTCTGGCCATCCTGGCCTGCCATTCGTAAGCACGAGTTTCCATGACCCACCTGCTCTTCCTCAACTATCTTAGAATAATCTAATATAATTATAGCATGATAGAATTCACCTGTCAAGTATAAGTTGCAAGTGCGTCGCACCTTGACAAAAGGCCCTTTTCAGCTTATCATTGGACGCAATGGGTGAGGAACACACTCAAGGCCGGCAATTGCATAAACAGAAACCAGAACCAGCTCACGCAACCGGAGTTGACCTCCTGGCCTTGCTGGGTTTTGGCCTGTTGACTCTGCTAATGCTCTGGCCCCTTTCTCTGCACCTGGCGGAGGCCCTTCAGGATACCTCTGATTCGCTGCTCAACCTGCTGATCATCAGCCGCCAGGTCCATCAGCTCCTTGTGGCCCCTTTTCAGCTCTTCGACATCAACATCTTTTACCCCTATCCCAATACCCTGGCTTATTCGGAGATCCTTTTCCCCAGCGTCTTGCTCAGCGTGCCCATCCTGGTCTTTACCGATAATGCCATCCTGACCTACAACCTGATGTTTCTGCTCAGCTTCACGTTGTCGGCCTTTGGCCTCTACCTGCTGGCCTACTGCTTGTCGGGCCATCGCTATGCGGCTTTGATGGCCGGTCTGGTCTTTGCTTTCTCCCCCTATCGCGCTGCCCACCTCAGCCAGTTGCCGCTGCTGACCATGCAGTGGATGCCCCTGACGCTGCTGTATCTGGACCGTTACCTTGGGAGGCGCAAGGCCAAAGATGGCCTGCTCTTTTGCGGTTTCTTTGTCGCCCAAAGCCTGTCTTGTCTCTACTACGCTTTCTTCACAGGACTGGCGGTGGGCTTGTACCTCCTGTACTACTTTGGGCTTCGTTGGCGGAGGGTTTCACCGCCTTTGCTGAGACTCAGCACACCGCAAGAACCATGCCGGAGTAGAGCCTTCAGGTGGGAAACGGCTCTATGTTGCGATCTGCTGAGACTGGCTTGCCTGGGCGGGCTGATAGCGATTCTCCTCACTCCTTTTGCCCTGCCTTACCTTCAGGTCAGCCGTGAATTGGGCCTGGAAAGAAGCTTGTCAGAGTCCGTGGCCTTTTCTCTCAACGTGCGGCAAATTTGGAAGAGCCAGCTTCTGCCCTGCTGGATAGCCCTTTTGCTGACCTTGCTGGGCTTTTTCCTCCCAGCCAGAAGGCAAAGCCCCGACAGCCTCGGCCAGAGGGAAAGCGCCTTCTTCTACCTCATCCTGGCCCTCTTTGGCCTGGTCATGGCTCTGGGGCCCACGCTACAGGTCAGCAAGGATGTGGAGTGGCCCGCCTTGCCCATGCCTTATCGGTTCTTCTTCGACTACTTCCCCGGTTTCAAGGCTTTGCGTGACCCCGGCCGCTTCTTCACCCTCACCACCCTGAGTCTGGGGGTCCTGGCTGCCCTAGGGATGGCGGGCCTGGAGAAGGTGCTCGCCCTCCCTCTGGCCCGGCAGGGATGGCGGTGGGTTCTGCGGGTGGGCATCTTGGTGCTGGTGCTGTACCCCCTTTCATCGAGAAGCCTGGCTCACGTGAAAGTGGCCTTTATCGAAGGGCGAGAGCGCTTGTCTTCGGTCTATCGCTGGCTGGCCCGGCAACCACCTACGGTGATCGTGGAATTGCCCCTGGCCTTCCACGTAGGTCCTCCCCCCGTGGGGCCCGTTGATCCCGCCTACGTCTGGCCCACCCACAACATTTTCCGCTATCAGTATTTCTCCACCTACCACTGGCAGGAGAGCATTGACGGCTACAGCAGCTTTGTCCCCACTCGGCATGGGGAAATAGATCAGGAGATGGCGTATTTCCCTTCGGAGCGGGCCATCAGTCTCTTGCAGGGGCTGGATGTAGAGTACGTTGTCCTGCATGAAGCGTTGTACCGGGCTTACGAGCCGGAGCGCTGGTCTGAAATCCAGGCAGCCCTGCCTGCCTTCGATGAACTGACCCTGGTGGAACAATTTGGCCAGGACTACGTCTATCGGCTGCAGCCCCGAACTCAGACTCAGGATAGCCTTGAGGTCAGGGGCTTTTTCCCCCCGCAGGTTGTTCCGGGCGAGGAATACACGGCCTATTTGCTGATAGCCAATGAGGGAGCTCGTAGCTACATTATCAAGCCTACCGAGCGGCTGGGCGTGATGGCCACCTGGCGTGCAGAGGACGGAAGAAGCAGCAGCCGGCAATTGGCCGTGGAGATGCCTCTCGTCACCTCCATGGTTTCCGTGGTGCCGGTGAGCTTGCCGTCTCCCGCCACCCCCGGCAAATACCATCTCCTGCTCAAGGCCGCCGCTGGCCCTCTTCCCTCCTTCAGCCTGGAAGGGCCAGTCTCGGTGGCCGCAAGAGCGGAAAGGGCGGCAAAGCCGGTGCCAGTCCGGCTCTACGATTACAGCCTCGACCGGGACAGGTATGCCCCTGGCGACATCCTGCGCCTTACTCTGTACTGGGGAGCTCTGGGAAGATTGGTGGATGACTGTAGCATCTCGGTCAAACTGCGGGACATGGACGGCACGGTTCTGGCCCAGCAGGACCGGGCTTTGTATCAGCTCTGGCGGCCGGAGGACTGGTGGCAGGGGGGGATAACCTTCCATCAATATGAACTCCAGATACCATGGGATGCTCCTTTGGGTCTCTACCGGCTTCAGGTTAGCCTCTACCGGCCGACGGACCTCTCCAGGCTTCTTCCTCTGGACGAAGAGATACGGCCTGTGGAGGAACCTTTCTCCATCGGGGTGAAAATCGCCCCCCTTCTTGAGCCCGGGCAGTTGTCCATCCCGCACCCCCTGGAAGTCAATCTGGGTGACCAGGTGACTCTCTTGGGCTACGATGTGAGTTCCGAGGCGATCTACCCTGGCCAGCCTCTGGACCTGACCCTGTACTGGCAGGCCCGCCGCAGGATGAGCAAAGATTACACGGTCTTCACCCACCTGGTCGCCGCCGATGGCCGCATCGTGGCCCAGCAGGACAATCAACCGGCCGAGGGTCGCTATCCTACCTCTATTTGGGATACGGGGGAGATTGTGGTGGATCGGTACCACCTGATTGTTACGCCCGATACGGCGGCAGGGGAATACCACCTGGAGACAGGGATGTACCTTCTTTCCACTCTGGAGCGGCTGAAGGTTGTCGGTGGGGATGAAAAGGGCCAGGACCGGATCAGGTTAAGCCGGGTCCGTGTGAGGTCAGGAACCCCTTGACAAAACTGTCTCCTGGGCTTATACTAATGCCAGCCTACAGCTAATGGAGGTTGACATGCCTGAAC
>JBBIJG010000254.1:2995-4896 GCA_037446095.1 Caldilineae bacterium | reverse complement strand
AGCAGTTTGATCCCAGCCACCGCCCCCTCTCCTCATGCCTTTCAATTCAGCTTTTACAGCAACGCTTCCATCATAGCCAGCACCTGCGCCGGGTCGAAATTGTGTACGCTGCAGGCCTTGTTAGGGCAGACGGCCACACAGGCGCTGCAACCCTGACAAAGAGCCTGGTTGACTATGGCGATAGGCCGCCACGGGTGCATGGTCCGTGCCTCGTAAGGACAGGCCGCCACGCAGAGGCCGCAGCCGGAGCAGACTTCTTCGTTGACATAGGCGATGGTCGGTTCCTGCACCATTTCCCGCCTGGAGAAGAGCTGCAGCACCTTGGCTGCTGCGCCGCTGGCCTGAGCGATGGTCTCAGGAATGTCTTTGGGGAATTGGCCAGCCCCGGCCAGGAAGATGCCAGCCGTGAGGCTCTCCACTGGCCGCAGTTTGGGGTGCGCTTCGCTGAAGAAACCGTGCTCATCCACGGAGATGCGCAGACGCTGGCCCAGGTCCCTGGCTCCGGCGCTGGGCACAGTGGCCGTGGCCAACACCACCAGGTCGGCCGCCACCTCCAATGGCTTGCCGGTAAGGGTATCCACGCCCCAGACTACCACTTTGCCGTCTTCTTCAAAGACCTTGGACACTTTGCCTCGCAGGTAGAGGACCTCATAGTCCTTCATGGCTCTTTGCACAAACTCCTCATAGCCTTTGCCTTGGGAGCGGATGTCAATGTAGAAGACGTAAGCCTGGCCCCGGGGCACCCGCTGCTTGTACATGATGGCCTGTTTGGCCACGTACATGCAGCAGACCTTGGAGCAATATGGCTTGTGGAGTTCCGGGTCACGGGAGCCAGCGCATTGCACAAAGACAACTTCCTGAGGCACCTGGCCGTCGGACGGCCGGCGGATCTCGCCCCCGGTCGCACCATTAGAGGCCAGCATCTGCTCGAACTGGAGCCCGTCTATGACATCAGGATATTTGCCACCCCCGTATTCCCCCAGCTTTTCTTTTGGGTAGAGCTCGTAGCCTGTCGCCACAACGATAGCTCCTACGTCAAAAGATAGAGATTGGAGATAGGAGAGTGGGGGGCTGAGCCGCTGAGCCACCTTGACCGTGAAATTGCCAACATAGCCGCCCGCCTCCTGCACTTCAGCCTGAGTCAGGACCTGGATGCGGGGATGCTTCTCGACCCGCTCAATCATCGAGGCCACCATATCCGGGGCGGCGTCAAAATTCAGATAAGTGCCCGAGAGCTGGGCCACGTGACCGCCCAACCTGGCTTCTTTTTCCACCAGGACCACAGGGTAGCCGGCCTCAGCGATGTCCAGAGCCGCCTGCAAACCGGCGATACCCCCGCCGATGACCATGGCCCGTTTGATCAGGGGCAAAGTGAGGGGGAGCAGCGACTCGTCGTAGCGCACTTTCTCAATGATCGTCTTGATGATTTCGACGGCCTTGGCCGTGGCCTCGGCCGGCACGGCCTGGTGCACCCACGAACACTGCTCCCGAATGTTGGCGATCTCACATTGGTAGGGATTAAGACCCTCTGAGGCCCCAGTCTTGCGGAAGGTGGTCTCGTGCATTGTGGGTGAGCAGGCGGCCACCACCACCCCATCCAATCGGTGCTCGTGGATGGCTTCCTTGATGAGGTTCTGGCCCGGGTCAGAACACATGTATTTGTAATCAGTAGCATAGACCACGCCCGGATAGGTGCGGATCGCCTCTGTCACCCGCCTGACATCTACCGTGCCGGCGATGTTGATGCCGCAGTGGCAGATGAAAACGCCAATCCTTTTCATACTATTTTGCCAACTTTGGATCGCACTGTTCCACAGCCAGCCGCAGTGCCGCCAGGCAGGTCAGCGAACACGCCTGCTTGCGCTCCGAGAGCCCTCCCAGGGCTGCCGCCAGGTCAGCCC
>JBBIJG010000254.1:0-2945 GCA_037446095.1 Caldilineae bacterium | reverse complement strand
CTGTCAGGGCACTGCTGCCGGCGATGGCCGCCACGCAGCCCTGGGCTTTGAAACGTGCGGCCTCGATGACGCCGTCTTTCACCCGAATCGAGAATTGCACCGTGTCGCCATCGTGGGGATTGCTGGCCATCCCCACCCCATGGGCGTCGGGCAGGTCTCCCACATTACGCGGGTTCAGGAAGTGATCTATCACTGTGGGGTTGTATTGTTCCATTTAGCTCCTTTAACGCTCCCCTCCCTCGCGGCGCGCCTCTCTTGATTATCCCGTTCTTTGCCCAACAGTATATCCGAAAGCCAGCCTCCTGTCAATCTATGCTTCCTGGGCTGATTACCCGCAACGTGGATGGCCAGCGCGTCGAGCCTTGAGGTGAGTTAGGAACCATCCATACGAAGTCTCGACTCCAGCACGATGCGCAACAAACCGAGGGCGTGGGAGGTTGCCGAAGAGGATACCGCTCAAACTCAAGTTTCCACTGCGCACGCCTTGCCGGTCAAAGCCTCAGCTACCAGAGTGCTCAAGTCTCTGACCTCGATCCTGATTTCGTCCCCCAGATGGGCATCGTCCAGGGCGCACCGGAAGTGGATCTGGCACTTGGCGCAGGCCGTGACCAATATTTCGGCGCCAGTGGCTCTGGCCTGACGCAGGCGGTCCACCTGGATGCTCTTGGCCGTGGCGCCGCAGTGGGTCCAGGCACTGGTGCCGCAGCACAGAGCCCGCCCCCGGTGACCCTCCATCTCGGCCAGCTCCAATCCCAGGGCTGCCATCACCTGCCGGGGCTCATCGTACACTCCCAGGTAGCGCCCCAGGCGACAGGGGTCCTGATAAGTCACCCGACCACCCAACTCTCTCAGCTCCAATTCGCCTGCCTCCAGCTTTTGGGCCAGGAACTGGGAAATGTGCAGTACCTCCATGCCCAGACTTTTTCCAAAAGTCCGGTAGTCTACTTTCAAGGTATACGCACACTCAGGACAGGTGGTGACGATGCGCTGCGCCCCGGTCTGGCGCAGCAAAGCAGCGTTGAGCTCGGCCAGCTTGCAGAAATGCTCAACATCGCCTTCCCACAAAAGGTCGTGGCCACAGCAGCGCTCATCGGCCAGGACGATGGGCTCGATACCCAGGTGGTTGAGCACTTTCACCGCACTGCGAGCAATTTCCAGGCCCTGAGCGCCCAGCCGGTGAAAAAGGACGTCATAGTGGGGCAGGCAGCCGACAAAATAGACGGTGTCGGAATAAGTGGAGGTACGCAGTCCCTCATCTAACCATTCCAGGCGGTTCTGCCTGAGCTGGGGATTGGCCATCAGACGCATCCAGGTCTGGATGGTTTCACCGTGAGAGCAATGCCCCCTTTGCCCCGCCTCCCGAGCCAGAGCCCGCAGGCCACGGGTGAACTCGGAGAAACGCACATCGGAAGGGCAAACCTGGCTGCACCGCCGACAGGTCAGGCAAGACCAGAGCCGTCCGTCATGCAATAGCTCCATGCCCCGGTCCGTGATGGCCGCTTCCACCATGCGGCGGGGAGAGTAACCGGCCTCTCGCCATGAGATAGGACACACAGCGGTGCACTTGCCGCACTCCAGACAATAATAGGCCCGGGTCTGCCTGACGACCTGGGCGGCGTCCAGGTCCCGTCTCACCGACTCTTCAGCCATGATCCGTTGCCCGCCACCCCTTTCACAAACTCTTGCACTTTCTCTGCAAAGGCCCGGCCGTCGCCGGCAGACACCCAGCCCAACTGCAGCCGTTCTTCGCCAATGCCCAACAGCCTGGCCAGAGCCCTGGTCTCCCTGAATAGCTCCTCCGCTCGCGAGTTGCCGAACTCGTAGTGGCATTCGCCCGGCGGGCAACCCAGCATCAAGACGCCGTCGGCTCCCAACTCAAAGGCTTTGAGGACCAGCCCGGAATGCAGGCGACCCAGGCACATCACCTTGAGGGGGCGTACTCCAGCCGGCAAGGACAGCCGCTGGTAGCTGGCCATCTCCAGGGCACTGTAAGCGTTCCAATTGCAGGTGAAAACGATGATCTTCACACCAGCGAATCTCCTGATTACTGGGACCTTAAAAGCGGAGTACCAGTACTAAGCCAGCAAGGCCGCCAGCATAGCCTCGAGCTGCTCCTCAGTGGAATAGCCAACCGTGATGGCGCCGGATGGGCAGTGGGCGACACAGGTGCCACAGCCCCGGCAGAGGGCCGCATCTATTCGGGATACCAACGGGGAGGTGGAGGATGGGAGGGGGGGAGAGGCACGGTCCGCTACCAACCTGGGCGCGCGGAACTCACAGATCCGCACGCAGGTGCCACAGGCCCGACAACGTTGCGGGTCCACCTGGGCCACGTTCCACCCGGCGACCATCTGGCCCCGGCCCAGCAGAGCTGCCACCCTGGCCGCCACGGCTGCACCCACCTCCGTCGGGCTGTCAGGCGGGCAGAAGAAGACTCCGGTCAACCTGGCTGCCAAGTTTGTGGACCCGGTGATGCCCACTGTATTCCGCAACTCGCTCAACTGCTCCACTTCGGAAGGGGCCAGGACCACCGCGTCGGCCTCCACCTGGCGTTGGTGTCCATCTCCACCCCAGGTGGCCATGAACCGGCCGGGGGAGCCTGCCACGCTCGCAGGAATCTCCTCGCTGTGTATCACGGCGAAACCTTGAGCCTTCAGGGCATCGGCACAGACTTCACCTGCTGGCCCATCGCCAGCCACCAGGACCCGACTGCCCAGTTGGATGACCGGGCGTGTCACCAGCGGCGACAGGTTAGCATTGGCCACCGCCGCCGCGACAAGTCGCCTGGCTTCGGCTGTCGCCGTAGCCGGCTCATCGGTGTGCAGCCAGGCGCAGTGTTCGCGGATGCTGACGAATTCCAGGAGGTAGGGGTTAAGCCCTGCCCGGCGGATGGCATCCTGGAAGAGCGCTTCATGGGTACGGGGGGTGCAGGCTGCCACAACCAC
>JBBIJG010000253.1:0-4903 GCA_037446095.1 Caldilineae bacterium | reverse complement strand
TACCATCCAGAAATCTCCCTCTTCTCGTTGGTGCGGTGATCCCCTTGCAAGATGCCCACTTTATAAAGATAGCCGATGGTTTTCCAGCCCGATTTGTGAGGTAGACCGAAGAAACGCTGTGGCCGCCCCTGGTGTGTGTTCCAGTAAAGGGGAATCCGATAGCGGGGATAACTCAAGGCGTACTCAGGATAGGTCCGCACGAAGAGGACATAGGCGTAAAAGGCCGACAGAATGTAAATTGCTGCCACAGCAGCCCAGGTCAGTGCCGATAGCACCATCGGCTTACGAATAAGGTACACTGTCTCCAGGCCCCAGGCAGCGATAATGGCCCAGGCAGGGGAGAGGCAATAGTAGTGCAGACCGGGCACCCTGATGATGAAAGCGTAGAAGATGAGGTAGGAGAAAAACCATAAGAAAACGGCCTGCCGCTCTGCCCTCATCCCCCGGCCCAGCCAGAGGGTGATGAAAAGCGGCAGAAACAGGAGGACATTGTATTTCACCCCACCCAGGGTGAACAGTGAGGAGGAAAGAATGGAGCCTGCCAGTCCTGGCACGAACAGCAGCAGGCTGGCTATTGCTAATCCCCTGGGTCTGAGGTCACGCCCCACGCTCGCCACACAGGTCACCACCAGAAGGACGGTTATGGCGACCACGGCGTAGATGGAGTTGTAAAAGATGTTCGAGACAAAGTAGCTCGGCAGGTTGTTGTAGGGTCCCCGTTCGGGGCTGATCCGGATGGTGGTGTAGCCCTCGAAGGTCTGGATGAAGTGAGGGTGGAGGACGAAAGGAACATAATAAGCGGCGAGGAGAGTGACCACCAGACCGGAGGAGAGAGCCAGAATCTTCCCATTGTCCTTCAGGAAACGTCGTCCGTACTTTTGCCAGTATAGAAACAACAGGGGCAGCCCTATCAGGGCAGCCTCGTAGTGGGCCAGCAGGCTGAAAGCGAAGAATCCGGCTCCCAGGAGTTGATAGCGGGCAGCCTGTCCGTTATCCTCACTCCGATGGAGCCGGTAAAAGCAATAGAAACTCAGGGTCAGTGCCAGGACTACGATGCCGTGGTACTGCACCATCCGTGAGAAGCCGAGGGTGATTCCCTCAATGGCCAACAGGAGGCTGGCCAAGCCGGCCACCCGTTGGTTGAACATGGGGCTGGCCACCAGGTAAACAGCCAATGCGGCCAGGGTGCTGGCCAGGGCAAAGGGGAAACGCAGGGCGAACTCGTTAAAACCGCCGGTAAAGAGGGCGAAAGCCGTGGCCACGGCCAACTCGACTGGCCCCTTTTTGTGCTGAAAGAAGGCGTCGTCCTGGCCTGAGATGGCTGCCCGGGCCAGGGAGGTCACGTCAATTTCGTCGCCCTGGTATTCAGAGTAACCCAGGGTGGCAAAGCGATAGAAAGAGACCACTAGGAGCACCAGGGCTATGAGGCCCAGGGAGCGCCTGTCCGGTAGATTGAACCGGGGCCAGCATAGCTTGCGCCGCCAGACAAGGCAGAGGACAAGCAGAGCAATCAAGAGGTCCAAACCAAAGAGGAGCGGGAGAAAAGAAAGGGGGCCGGGCAGGAAGTGAATGATAAGGACAGTGAGGGTGCCAAGGAAGTAGCCGGCACCCATACTCAGCAGGATCCTCTCCAGGAAATCGTTGGAATCGGATGGAGGCATGACCAACGTCAGCAACAGGAACCCTGGCAAAAAGCAGAAAAGGATCGAGGCACCCCAAAGCTGCAGGCAAAGGGGGCCTGTCACCAGCGCTCCGTTCGATAGGGCCGTCAGGATGACGATGATCCCGGCCCTCTTGATCTGCTGGAAAGTCATTGCCCTTGCCCTCTATTCAGCTACGAACCTGTCTCAGCTCCCGCGCTTCGTCAACTCGTATTCTTCCAGCGTGCGGGCTTTCCCTTTGATGGCCAGAGCCCGGTAATAGAGGTCCACATACTTCCGGGCCGAGGCATGCCAGGAGAAGTCAGCCGTCATCCCCCGCAGCATCAGTTTGTGCCATTCCCCTTTGTGCTTATAGTTCTCGGTGGCCCGTACCAGAGCCGTGTAGAGCGCCATAGCATTATAGGGCTCGAAGGCGAAGCCATTGCCTTCACCGGTGGTGGGATTAAAGTCCTTCACCGTGTCAGCCAGGCCGCCGGTCGAACGTACCACGGGCACACTGCCGTAGCGCATGGCGATCATCTGCCCCAGGCCGCATGGTTCAAAACGTGAGGGCATGAGGAACATGTCAGACCCGGCGTAGATGCGCTGGGCCAGGGGTGCGTTAAAAGTCAGGAAGACAGCCATCCTATCAGGGTAACGGCTGGCCAGGTTGCTGAACAGATCGTGGTAACGTTGCTCGCCGGTGCCCAGCAACACAAATTGGATGTCCAGATTGTTCATGAGGGGGTCAATGATCTGACCGATCAAGTCGAAGCCTTTCTGGTCGGTCAGACGGGAGATAGCTCCTATCAGGGGGACATCTAACCTCTCCGGAAGTCTGGCCTCCCGCTGTAAGGCCAGTTTGTTTTCGTAGCGTCGTAGCAGATTATAGACATCATAATTCGCAGCGATGTAGGGGTCAGTGGCTGGATTCATCAGTTCCACATCAATGCCGTTGAGGATGCCAAAGAGACGGTCACGACGATCGCGCAGGAGGGGGTCGAGACGCTCGCCGAATTCCGGAGTCAGGATTTCCTGGGCATATCTCTCGCTGACTGTGTTGATCACATCGGCGAAATAGATGCCTCGGGCCATAAAGTCCACCACCTCGTTCAGGTCGGCCGTGTCGGGATGCATAATGAACCCGTATTCGTCAATGCCGGCAATCTCTAGCACCCGATAGCCGAAGATACCTTGATAGGCCAGGTTGTGGATGGTGTAGACTGTGGCTGTCTGAGCAAAGAAAGGGTCATTGGCATAGATGGTCTTCATCCAGTTGGGCACGATGGCTGTATGCCAGTCGTGGCAATGGAGGATGTCCGGCCGCCAATCCATTTGTTTGAGCATTTCGACAGCAGCCCGACAGAAAAAGATGAACCGTTCGGCATCATCGGGATACATGTAGATGCCTTCGCGGTCGTAGTACTTGGCGCTGTCCACCATGTAAACGGGCACATCCTGGCCGATCGTGCCCTGCAAGATGCCGGCCGGTTCGGTGCTTTCATCCATTGGCACAGGGAAAGGCGCCAGAGCTTCTTTCAGGCCGAACTTTTCCACGCTGATGCGGCCATAACGGGGCTTGGCCACCCGCACGTCGTGGCCCAGGGCTTTGAGGGCTTTGGGCAGTGATCCGGCCACATCGGCCAAGCCCCCTGTCTTGGCGAAGGGGACTACTTCAGCAGCCAGGAGCAAGATTTTCAACGGCTGGTTGGTTTTCATAAGGCAACCCCCTATCGGAGTAGAGGTCACCGTCGTCTTCCTCGACGGTCTGTTGGGCCAGAGGCATGGCCCCGGTTACCCCGAATGAGATACGGCGGGGCCAATATAGCACATCTGAGCCGAAAAAGCAAGTCGAGGGACTCCACACAAGAGACAATCTTGTGGTATAATAAGAGCGATAGAGAGAAACGGCTGATGGCTTCTCAGCGCGGAACAGAATCCGCGCCTACGCCCCTGGGCGTATTTCCATAGCCGCGCTTTAGCTCAGGATGCGCCTGGGAGGCAAGGTAAACGGGTAGGAGGCATCGGTTGCTGAGAGCGGCGAAAGCTGGTGTCGCTGTGTTCGGCTGGAGCGTTGCCCTGCTGGGTCTACTGAGCGGAGTATTATATGTGCTGTCCCCCCTGGCCTTCAAGCGAGGGGAGGTCCATTTCTTACAGGTTGCCACTGTGGGGGCAGCTTTCATCGCTCTGGGCCTGGGTCTGGGTCTGCCTCTGGGCTGGCAGGGACTCAGATCGTTGCTGGGCTATCCTTCGCATCCTTTCCGTCTCCGGTTAGTGAGGTCGCTGATCGGTTTCGTGTTGGCCCTGGTTGTCGGCCAGATCATCCTGAGCACTGGCTTCCTCGCTCCTCTGCTTTTCCCTCCCTGTCACATTCTAGGGGCGATGCTACCTCCTCTGATCGTGACGGCCTTCGTTGCCCGGCGGCTGAGCCCGGCTGCGGTTCCCATCCGTTGGCGGGAGATTGTCCTCCAAACAGGCAGCGGCGCGTTCCTGGCCACTTTCCTGAGCTTTGGCCTGGAAGCCGCCTTCGGCCTGTTGACCCTGTTTGCCGCCTTGCTCCTTGTGGCTCTGACACCCGGCGGGATGAGCTGGCTTCAGGAATGGACGAGCCATCTGCAAGACCCTTTCTGGATAGCGGACCCGGTCCATCTCTCCCGGGTGCTGCTCTCCCCACCCATCGCCGGCACCTTAGTCGTTATCTTTGTGGTCATCGCCCCCTTGAGTGAGGAGTTTTTTAAGGCTTTGGGGGTGGCTCTGATGAGCTACCGTCAGCCAGGAGCGGCCCGGGCTTTCCTGTGGGGAGTGGCTGGAGGCTCTGGATTCGCTATGACAGAGGGGCTTTTCAACGCCGCCATAGCTTTGGAAAGTTGGAGCGCCGTGATGCTGCTCCGGGTAGGCTCCACCCTGATGCACTGTCTGAGCAGTGGGCTGATGGCTTGGGTTGGTACTATCTGCTGGGGACACGCCGCCCCTGGCCCCTCTTGGGCACCTATGCGGCCAGCGTCGGCCTCCACATCCTCTGGAATATGGGAGCCGTAGGCATGGTGGCCATTTCTCTGGCGGCGATAGCTTCCGAGGCTGACCGGGTCAACCAGGCTCTCAGTGGTCTGGGAATTCTGATTGTAGGTGTTTACCTGATCCTGCTGGCCCTGTTCATGGCTTTTGCCTTCTGGTATCTCACCGCCAAAGGGCAGGCAGAGCGTTATACCTCCGGTGAAGGGCCGGGGATGAGGCTGTAGCTGAGCCCTTCGCTCTGAAGGTGT
>JBBIJG010000252.1:0-4918 GCA_037446095.1 Caldilineae bacterium | reverse complement strand
CATGAGGAGAGGGGGTCGTGGCTGGGATCAAACTGCTATCGGTGAAGAGAGCATTCGGCAATGGTCATGCCTCTCTCCGCTCGGCCCCGCCCGGTGCTAGAAGGGCGATTCATCGCCCTCAGCCGGCCTGCTGCAGCGGGCTTGGGCGAGGGCGTGGAATGAATTACCGAATGCTCTATGAATCGAAAACCCCCACCGTCAGGTAGGGGAGGGTCACTGGCAAGCTGAAACCCTCTGCCTGAAGAGGTTTCCAGAAGGCCAGCAGTGGCTCGTGCCAGAAACATTTCTTGGGAAAGGAGAAAGCCAAATGTTAGTCGGTGAGAGGATGACCCGAAACCCGATCGTCATTCGCCAGGACACACCCCTTGATGAAGCCATGAAGATTATGCGGGACAACAGGATCCGTCGCCTACCTGTTCTCAACGAAAAAGGCGCGCTGGTGGGCATCGTTTCAGAGCGGGACCTGTTATACGCCTCGCCCTCGCCAGCCACATCTTTAAGCGTCTATGAGCTCCACTACCTGCTGTCTAAGATAAAGGTAGCTGAAGTGATGACCACAGGGGTCATTACCGTGACCGAAGATACCCCCCTGGAAGAAGCAGCGCGCATCATGGCTGACAACAAGATCGGTGGCCTGCCTGTTGTGAGAAATGGGGACGTGGTAGGTATCATCACTGAGACAGACCTTTTCAAGATCTTCCTGGAGTTATTGGCTGCGCGGGAGATGGGCGTGCGTCTGAGCATGTTGGTCCCAAACGAGAAGGGGATGTTGGCCAAGATTACCAGCGCGATAACCAAATTGGGGGGCAACATCGTCAGCTTGGGCACCTTTTGGGGGGAGGATCCAACCAATGCCCTGGTGACGATCAAAGTCCAGGACGTGGAGGAGAAGGAATTGGTGAAAGCCATGGAACCTTTGATTATGGAAATGGTGGATGTCCGAACGTACGAAGAGTCTCGATGAAAGATACGGTGGCCCTTACCCACCCCTTGCCTTTAGGGCAGGGGGCGGGTAAGGGCCCGGGAGGGTTGAGAGTATGGCCGAGGAACTCATTCCGATTTTCATTATGGGTAAGAAATACATGGTTCCTCCCAACCTGACGATTATGAGGGCTATGGAGTATGCCGGTTATCAGTTGATCCGTGGGGTGGGCTGCCGGGGCGGTTTCTGCGGAGCCTGTGCTACCGTCTACCGCTTGCCAGGGAACTACCGCCTGCAAATCGGCCTGGCCTGTCAGACGATAGTTGAACCCGGCATGCATCTGGCGCAGATCCCCTTTTATCCCGCGCATCGGGCTGCCTATCGCCTGGAAGAACTGGAACCCACTTTTCAAACCCTGGTCAAGACCTATCCTGAATTGCTGCGTTGCCTGAGTTGTGGCACCTGCACCAAAGTGTGCCCGCAAGACATTGATGTGAAGCAGTACATGGCTGATGCCATGCGAGGTGACATCGCTGCGGTAGCGGATCGCTCCTTCGACTGCATTATGTGTGGATTGTGTGTCTCCCGCTGCCCGGCTGAAGAAGTGCAACCCAACATAGCCATCCTCTGTCGCCGTCTCTACGGCAAGTACCTGGCCCCCAAGGCGAAACACCTGGCCGAACGGGTGGCCGAGATCGAAGCGGGCCGATTTGACGATGAATTGGCCAAAATGAAAAACCTCAACGAACAGGAGTTGCGAAAACTGTACAACGAGCGAGACATCGAACCCGAATAGGAGGAGCAATGAGTTATACCCCCGAGATGCGTGAGTCCCTAAAAAAGGTGGAAGCCACGCGGCCGGCTCGTCTGTCCGAGACGTTCCCCATGATGACTCCCCAAGAGAGACAAGCCATTTTGGAGAAATTCCATCCTGACTATAAACCCGAGAGCTTTCGCCCCATCCGGGTGGGGGTCAGCAAGGGGCACCGTATGCCTTTAGAGTTGGCCGACGTGATGGAGGGAGCCAGCCACCTGACCTCTGAGATGCTCGACCTGGAGCAGATTGACTACGACACCGATGTGTTGGTCATTGGTGGGGGAGGGGCGGGTTCCTCGGCGGCCTTGCTAGCCCGCGAGAACGGGGCCAGGGTCATTATAGCCAACAAGCTACGCCATGGCGACGCCAATACCATGATGGCTCAGGGTGGCATCCAGGCGGCCGACAAGCCTAACGACTCACCAGCCATCCACTACCTGGATGTGATGGGCGGCGGCCACTTTGCCAACTACCCCGATCTCGTGGAAGCCCTGGTGAAAGATGCGCCGTTGGTCATCAAATGGCTGGAAGACCTGGGCTGCATGTTCGACAAGGAACCCGACGGTACGATGAAAACGATCCACGGTGGAGGGACATCGCGCAAGCGGATGCACTCGGCGCGAGATTATTCGGGGGCAGAGATCATGCGCACTCTGCGCGACGAGGTGCGCAGCTATCCGGAGGACATCACGGTCCTGGAGTTCATGCCGGCGATCGAATTGCTCATGGATGACAAAGGCCAGGTGGCCGGAGCGGTTTTGCTGAACATAGAGACGGGCGAGCACCTGGTGGTACGGGCCAAATGCACCATTCTGGCCACCGGTGGCAGTGGGCGGTTACACTATCAGGGCTTTGCCACGACCAACCACTATGGGGCCACCGGCGATGGGCTGGTGCTGGCCTATCGGGTGGGAGCCAAACTGGCCTTCCTGGATACCATGCAATATCACCCGACCGGCGCCGCTTACCCGGAGCAGATTTTAGGGCTATTGGTGACAGAAAAAGTGCGCGGACTGGGAGCCCAGGTCTGTAACGTGGATGGCCACCAGTTCGTCTTCCCCCGTGAGACCCGTGATGTCGAATCCGCAGCCATTATTCGGGAGTGCGTGGAGCGAGGCAAGGGGGTGACAACACCCTCCGGTGCGGTGGGTGTCTGGCTCGATTCGCCCATGATTGACATCCTCCATGGCCCGGGCACGATCGAGAAAGAGCTGCCGGCCATGGTCCGCCAATTTGGCCGTTTCGGTATTGACATCACCAAAGAACCCATGCTGGTCTATCCGACCCTCCACTACCAGAACGGCGGCATCTCCCTCAAGCCGGACGGTTCCACCGATGTCCCCAATCTCTTTGCTGCCGGGGAAATTTCGGGGGGCGTGCATGGCCGTAATCGTTTGATGGGCAATTCTCTTCTGGAGATCATCGTCTTTGGCCGCCGGGCGGGGAAGGCGGCTGCTCTGCGGGCTAAAGAAGTCCAATTGGGCAAGCTGACTTTGAGTCATGTGGACCGGTGGCAGCAGGAACTCAAAGAGGCAGGGATAGAGAACCCGATCAAATCGCCGATTCTGTTACCGGACTACAGACGGAAGCTGCGTTAGGTTAGAGCTGGCGGGTCAATTTCCTGTGTCGCCATTTCACTTCCCAGACCCGGAGGGCAGCTTCTAGCTTGACAGACATGGACATTTTGGATCGGCCGATGCGTCGGTCCTCAAAATAAATGGGGATCTCAAGAACCCGATAACCCAGCTTCTCGCAGACATAAGCCATCTCTACCTGGAAGACGTAGCCGCTGGATTGGATGCGGCTGAGGTCAATCCCTTCCAGGGCCTCACGCCGCCAGCATTTGAAGCCAGCCGTTGCATCTCGCACCTTGACCCCCAGGATGAGACGGGTGTAGATGCTGTTGGCCCACCAACTCAGCAGATACCGTCCCAAGCCCCAGTGCTCATCAAGCCTGCCTCCCTCCACGTAACGTGAGCCTACTACCACATCATAGTCCGCCATTTTCTCCAGAAATTGGGGAATATAGGATGGCGAGTGGGAAAAATCGGCGTCCATCTGGATGATATAGTCGGCTCCCAGAGCTAAAGCATACCGAAAGCCGGCAATGTAGGCTGTGCCCAGCCCCATCTGCTTCTCTCGATGGAGGACGTGCAGACAATGGGGGTATCGTTCCGCCAGCTCATCGGCCAGTTCCCCCGTCCCGTCAGGAGAATTGTCATCCACAATGAGAATCTGCAGGCCGTCAATGCCCAGGGAGAGCAACTCCCCTACGAGGTTGGGCAGATTTTCGGCCTCATTGTAAGTTGGTATCACAACCATAGTCTTCATAGAGTTATCTGGCTCCCTCCCAAGAATTGGACAATTCTGGAGTCCTTCGACAGGACTTCCTCGGCGGAGCTCGGCCTAACGCTCAGTCGAGGCGCTCAGGGCAGGCTCTTTAGGCAGGCTATATCTTGTGGGGATGACCGGGCTGAAGCCCTTTTGGGACCCTCATTGAGGCTTTAACATTGAGCTGATTATACTACGAGAGGTCTAAAAGGTCAACAAGGCTGCACCTTTCCCAGGTCCATTAAAGTCTGGCGAAATTGCCCCAGACGCCCGGCGGATCACCTGAAGACCCGAGATTTTAACAATAGGACCGATTTGCTATTGCTATTGGAGCGATGATGAGATATAATTAAGGACACTACAACACGTCTCCACCAGTTCTTGAGGTAAAGCAGCCCCTGGCAGGTTGGCGTGTGAGTTTCAGGCGGGCGGTTGAAACCGCGCCGGGCGACCGCCTGCGTGGTCGCTGTAGCAGCATCCAAGCATGGCCTGTCCTGGGCAGAGTGAAGGATGGACGCCCCAGCAGGCGTTAAGATCGCTGCGGAGGTAAGGAGCAATGGGCTTGAAGGTCCTCCTGATAGAGAAGGATGTGTCCACCCTCAGTTCACTCATACCGAATCTGGAGAAAAAAGGATATATCATTTCCCTGGTGCGGAGCAGGAAAAAGGCTCTGGAGCAGGTTGAGGTTGAGAAGCCTGACCTGATCGTTCTGGATGCCACTTCACCTCGACTAGACGGTAAGAGGACCTGTCAGGCTTTGCGTCAAAAGCTGGGAGAGGTTCCCATTATCCTCATCCATGAAGAGGGTAACGATGCTGGCCAGGCTGAGGCAGATTTTCATCTGACCG
>JBBIJG010000251.1:0-4922 GCA_037446095.1 Caldilineae bacterium | reverse complement strand
AGGGTGCAGGAGACGCAACACCCGCTCCAGCACGTAGACCAGGATGCGCTGGACCATCAGGCGTTGTCGGGCGTCCCGGCCATACAGACGCAGTTTAGAGATCTCAATGTACCAGTCGCAGAATTCCCCCCACAAGAAATCGTAGATCTGCCGTCCCGCCTCACCGAACTGATAGGCCTCCAGGAGGCGGGTGACATGGGCGATCAGCCGATTGTGACGGCTCAGAATCCAGCGATCGGCCAGAGTGAGAGCAGCCATATCCCACGTACCCCAGCCGACGGTGAAACTATAGCCTAGATTAGTCACGACAAAGCGGGTCGCGTTCCATATCTTGTTGGCAAAGTTGCGATGAGCCTCCACCCGAGAGAGAGACAGCTTCATATCATTGCCAGGAGTACTGCCCGTCAACAGGGTGAAACGCAGGGCGTCGGTGCCGTACTGGTTCATGACCTCCAGGGGGTCAATGGCGTTGCCCCTCGATTTGCTCATCTTTTGCCCCTGCTCGTCGCGGATCAGGCCGTGCAGGTAGATGGTACTAAAAGGGATGTTACCGGTACATTCCAATCCCAGCATGATCATGCGCGCCACCCAGAAGAAGAGGATGTCGTAACCTGTTTCCATGACGGTGGTGGGGTAGAAATAGCGCAGGTCTGGGGTGTCATCGGGCCAACCGAGAGTCGAGAAAGGCCACAGCCCCGAGGAGAACCAGGTGTCGAGGACGTCTTCGTCCTGGTGAATGGCTGCGCTCCCACAGTGCTGACATTGGGTGGGATCCGTCACAGCGGCCATCTCCTGACCACAGTCATCACAATACCAGACGGGGATGCGGTGGCCCCACCACAGTTGACGGGAGATGCACCAGTCCCGGATGTTCTCCATCCAGTTATAGTAGACCTGAGTAAAGCGTTCGGGCACGATGCGGATGCGTCCCTGCCGCACGACTTCAATGGCCCGTTCGGCCAGGGGTTTGACCTTAACGAACCATTGAGTGGAGATACGCGGCTCGATCACGGTATCACAGCGCTGGCAATGGCCCAGGGAATGGCTGTAGTCCTCGATTTTGACCAGCAGACCCTCCTTTTGAAGGTCCGCCACTAGGTTACGGCGGCACTCGTAGCGGTCCTGGCCGATATAGGGTCCCGCTTCGTCATTCATTTTGGCATCGTCCGTCAGCACATTGATGGCGGCCAGGCCGTGGCGCTGTCCGATTTCGTAGTCGGTCGGGTCGTGGGCCGGGGTGACCTTGACGGCTCCGGTGCCGAACTCTGGGTCCACTGAAGGGTCGGCGATGATAGGGATGCGTCGCCCCAGGGCCGGTAAGATGGCCTCTCGCCCGACCAGGGGCTGGTAGCGAGGGTCGTTGGGGCTCACGGCTACGGCCGTATCACCCAGGATGGTCTCCGGCCGCGTGGTGGCCACTTCGATGTATTCCGTCGCACCTGCGGCCCACTGACCGCTGCCCCACGCGTCATCAGCGCCCTGCCATCGGTCATTGACCAGCGGATAACGCACATACCACAGCTTGGTGGCCTCTTCCTGATGCACTACTTCCAGGTCAGAGATGGCCGTCTCGCAACGGGGGCACCAGTTGACCATATAGGTTCCCCGGTAGATCAGACCCTTCTCGTAGAGCCGGACGAAAGCCACACGCACAGCGCGGGAAAGCCCCTCATCCAAAGTGAAGCGTTCACGCTCCCAATCACAGGAAACACCCAGGCGGCGGTGCTGTTCAGTGATAATGCTACCGTACTTCTCTTTCCACTGCCACACTCGTTCCACAAACTTCTCGCGTCCCAGGTCATGGCGGGTCAATCCCTCTTTGGCCAGCTCCCGTTCCACTACATTCTGGGTGGCGATACCGGCGTGGTCAGAACCGGGCACCCAGAGGGTGGGTTCGCCTTTCATGCGATGATAGCGGACCATCAGGTCCTCTATCGAGGCGGTGATGGCGTGGCCCAGGTGCAATTCCCCGGTCACATTGGGCGGCGGCATGGAGATGACAAAAGGCTTCTGACTCCGATCGGCCAGCCCTTTCTTGAACTGCGTCTCCGGCTTGAAATATCCCTGGGCTTCCCACCACTCGTAGAGCCGCTGTTCCGTGGCCTGGGGGTCATAGGTTTTAGGCATTTCCTTCTGGCTCATGCTACCATATCCTTTCATAATTTAAAAAGCCCCTTTCGCTCAAGGACGAAAGAGGCCCCTCCGCGGTACCACCTTGACTTCAACAACGCCTTTAAGGAGGCCATGACCCCGTCCTCCGGCGTTGCTGCCCTCATTACGCTGTAACGGGCTGCCCCGTGAAGACCTACCAGGCCGAAGCCTTTCAGTCTTCCAACTCCCAAGCGACCTTCGGTGGATGCTACTTGCGAGGAGCTCTCAGCCGATGACCCCTCTTCTCTGTCAAGGCCCTCCACCTACTCCTCTTGTTCATCGTCTTTGCCTGTAATATTATTATAGTACAATTCAGCTCATATGTCAAAAGCATCCCTGAACTTGCAGGGCAAAGCAAAATGACAACCAGACTTTGACAACGCCCTGCTGTGGAAACCCCTTCTCTTGCAATTATTAGCCATAAGTCTTATAATATTATTAGACCCCGGCCAGCAAGAGGAAGGCACCAATGGCTATGGAAACGAAACAGATTGTGCTCGACAAGCCACAACAATTCGAGGAAGGCGCCACACTGCCCAAAGGCACTGTCCTTCAGGGACGCTATGAGATCATCAGGACGGTGGGCCTGGGGGGCATGGGCGCTGTCTACCAGGCACGAGACAAACGTTTTACTAAGGTTACCAGACTGTGTGCCGTCAAGGAGATGATCAACTCCGCCCCTGCTCCCCACCTCCGTGAGCTGGCCATCAAGAATTTCGAGAGGGAGGCGAATATCCTGGCCACTCTGAACCATCCTGCCATCCCCAAAATCTTCGATTGTTTCAGCGAAGGGAATCGCAGCTATCTGGTCCTGGAGTTCATCGAGGGTCAAGACCTAGAAAGCCTCCTGCAACGCACTGAATCTTTCCTGCCCGAGGAGCAGGTCATCTCCTGGGCTATCCAAATCTGTGACGTTCTCTCTTATATCCACAATCACAAGCCGAACCCTATCATTTTCCGGGACTTGAAACCGTCCAACATTATGCTGAACAACCAGGATCGGATTGTGTTAATTGACTTTGGCATTGCCAAGGTCTTCCAAGCCGGGCAGAAGGGGACAATGATCGGCACGGAAGGTTACTCCCCTCCTGAGCAATACAAAGGCATTGCCGATCCCCGGGGTGACATTTACGCGTTGGGAGCCACGATGCACCATCTTTTAACCAAGCGAGACCCACGCCTTGAGGCTCCCTTCACTTTTCATGAATGCCCACCGCGCAGCCTGAACCCCGGTGTCTCTGAGCGGTTAGAAGCGGTGGTGATGAAGGCTCTGCAATATGACAGCAAAGATAGATATGCCTCCGCCGAAGAGATGAAGGCGGCCTTGCAGGCCATCTTAACAGCCCGTGGGGAGCCTTTGGTGGCCCCTGGTACAGTGACCTTCGTCTCGAGCCAGGGAGTGATGCCCGTCTGGGAATTCGCCTGTGAGGACGAGGTGCGCTCTTCACCCACCGTAGAAGCAGGCATCCTTTATGTGGGTGCTTATGACAACAACTTGTATGCTTTAGATGCCAAGACCGGCCGATTTATCTGGAAGTACGCTACAGAAGGCGGTATCGCTTCATCGCCTTGCGTCTGGCAAGATATGGTCTTCGTTGGCTCTGAGGACCGGGTTTTCTATGCCCTCAGTGCCAGGACGGGGGGGTTGGTCTGGACCTGCCCTACCGGAGAACGTATCCGTTCCTCGCCGCGAGTGGAATACAATCAGGTCTTTTTCGGTTCTGACGATGGGCATCTTTACGCCGTAAGTGCCCGGTCAGGACGGGTGACCTGGAAATTTCAATCCCTCGGACCGATTCGCTCTTCACCAGCCATCAGCAATGACGTAGTCTACATTGGCTCGGATGATGGTCATCTCTACGCCCTGGACATCCAAAATGGCAACATGAAGTGGAAGTATCGCACCAATCGGAGGGTGACTTCGTCCCCTGCTGTGGCTGAGGAATTGGTTTTCGTTGGCTCAACGGATTGGAATGTGTACGCTCTGGACGCACGATCCGGATGGGCTGTCTGGCGCTATCGAACCAGCAATGCCGTTATATCATCCCCAGCCATCAGAGAGGGTTGCCTCTACATCGGCTCTGTTGACGGTCATCTCTACGCCATCGAGGCCAAAACGGGCCGATTGATCTGGAAGTTCGCGGCGGAGGGACAAATTACCTCCTCACCTGCCGTGGCAGAGGGAGCCGTCTACTTCGGGTCCGTTGACGAACATGTCTACAGTGTAGATGCCAAGACGGGCAAGCTGCGTTGGAGCTTCAAGACGGGAGGGCCAGTGCCTTCTTCCCCCTTCGTGGCGAACGGCATCGTCTACATCGGCTCAACGGACAAAAAGGTCTATGCGCTGCCGATGTGAGAAGAAAAGAGGTTCAATTCGTGGGTTTTTGGCGAAGGACTCCTGGCAAAGGCAGAACAGAACTGGCGGAACAAGAGACCCTGGAGGTAAAAGTCGCAGCGGCGACACCCATATCTCAGGGAGGCGTTTCCTTCCTGGTAGGCAAGGGCAGTCATATAGGCAAAAAGCGGGAGTGCAATGAAGACGCTTTCTTCACCCTGGAATGCACCCTTAAGCTGGATGGCGAAGTGATGCCCTTTGGCCTCTTTATCATTGCCGATGGCATGGGGGGGCACCGGGCCGGAGACGTAGCCAGCGCTTTGGCCACCCGCGTGGTTGCCCATAGCCTGATGCGTCAGATTTACCTGCCCTTCCTGCGGGGTGAAGAGAAGGATGCATCCCGCCGCCCCATCCATGAAGCGCTCGTCGAGGCCCT